>CALGLY010000443.1 GCA_937959095.1 uncultured Saprospiraceae bacterium | reverse complement strand
TTTTTCTCGGCTTGCTCTTTTGTAGGCTTCATTTTCCTCAATTACTATAAATTTTATCGACTCTCCAGCTATCTAGCCTCCCTTATGCCACTTGTACTGGTATTGATTTGTGTGAAAATAACAGGTAGTCAAGTCCATTATGAGTTGCTACTTATTGGCTTAGCACTCAGTCCTTATCTTTTTTTTGTCCGAAATCGCTACTTTGCTTTTGGCATCTTTTTTATCTATGTCCTGGTTGCTTTAGAGCTTGCTTTTGTAGAAGTAACGCCTTTGATCTTCATGGAATATAGTGCGACTTCTAGCATGGATTTTTTAGCAAAATGGGCTGGTGTTATCGTGCTACTTTTTGGAGCTATGATGCTAGGAACGCTTAGCAGAGCTACCGTACGAGAAATTGAACATCAGCGTGATAAAGTAAAGGAAGCAAAAGTAGAAGTAGAACGCAGTGAACGTCTAAAAACGACTTTCCTTAAAAATATGTCGCATGAGATTCGTACTCCTCTGAATGGAATCATTGGTTTCACGGAGATGATTATGAATAGCTCCATGAACATTAGCGAGCAAGAGCGAGACGAATATGCCGAAATAATTAATAAATCATCGCAGCAATTGCTTTCTATTATGAGTAATGTGCTAGAGATTTCTAAAATTGAAATTGGTGAAATAAAAGTGGATTATGAAGCCGTAGATATAAAGGCATTAAGTAAAGAATTGATTACCTCTTTCCAAGCCCAAGCTACCGAAAAGGAACTGGACTTTTCCTATCAATTAGGAGAGAAAAACGAAGCCTGTGTAATAGAAATAGATAAGAAAAAAATTGAACAAATATTGACTTCTTTATTGAGCAATGCTTTCAAATTCACGAAAGAAGGAAGTATCCAGTTTAGTTATGGTATCAATCCGCACATGAAGCATATTATTTTTAAAATAAGTGATACAGGACCAGGCATACCAAGGCATTTACACGAACAGGTTTTTGAAAGTTTTCATCGAATGGATATTGATGCCTCTAGAGGCGCAGGACTTGGCTTGGCGATTAGTCAAGGCTTTGCTAATATTTTAGGTGGACAAATCACCCTTGAATCTCAAATAGGAACAGGTACTACCTTTTATGTATCCTTGCCTTATGTACCAGCTACTTTAATAGAAAGCAAGCCAAAAGTACAAGTACAAGACACAAAAGCGATTGAAGAATTCGGGAAGAAGAAAGTACTTGTGGCAGAAGATGAAACATTCAATTACAAATTGCTAGAAGCCTTACTCACCCGCCTTGGCTATGAAGTGCTATGGGCAAAGAATGGGCAAATCGCTGTAGATTTAGCAATTGAGCATCCTGATTTGGATTTAATTCTTATGGATATAAAAATGCCTGTAATGAATGGCACAGAAGCCACCAAGCAGATACGAGCAAAATACCCTGATATTCCTATCGTGGGGCAATCTGCCTTTGCCTTTGCCAATGAGAAAGAACAATCTATAGAAGCAGGTTGCAATGCTTACCTCACCAAACCGATCAAGCGGAAAGAACTCCTAGATACCATGACGAATCTATTTGAACAACAAGAAAACAAGAAGAAAATGTAACGCGATTTTTAGTAAATCACTCCACAAAAAATTTCTTCGTCACAATCCCTTTATTCGTATAAAAACTAAGAAAATTCAACCCCCTATTTACGCTAAATTCATACTCCATTTGATTTCCTACTTGAAATTGCTTCAAAATTCGTCCGCTCAAATCACTCACAAGTAGTTGTTCGAAAGGATGTATGACATTCAGAAAACGTACCTTTATATAGTCCTGTCGTTGCAACACTTCTATTCCCTCCAAGCTTGGGGTTTCTTGCACAGCAGTAGCCGTAGGTTTTGTATTTTTTATCCAATTCGCTATTGTTTCCAAAATAGCAGGAGCAACATTAGGTGTATTGGCAGGTGTAAGGAAATGATTAATTCCTTCAAATAAGGCTACTGTAGTTAGCGAACTTGGCAAGGCCGCTTGAAATCGTAACGCGTCACTAGCGGGTACATTAAAATCATCATCCCCTTGAATGATTAAAGTTGGTAAGTTGGCTGCATTATAATTATTCAGCACATTGTCGCCCATATCTATCCAATCTTTCCAAAAGGTCTCATACCCAAAGGGTACGGGATTTGTCGGATTGCCAGGAAAATTTACGGCTAGCTGCGCGCCTTCTGGAAAGGTCTCTTCGCGCATTTGCCGGAACTGCTGATAGAATTGGTTCGCCACAGCAGCACCACTAAACGCATCATTCGCGCAGCGCAAATAGATAGCACGATACTGCTCGGGAAGCAAACTGTCTACAGCAGTAACTGGTCCAGCTAAAGAAATGAGTCCTGCAACCGCTTTACTATTATTCGCAGCGATTGGAATCAGCGTAGAACCTTGACTATGGCCTGCCAAAACAATGCAAGCCGTATCCACGTCTGTCCTAGTTTGTACATAACGAATAGCACTTTCTATATCCGTTACAAAGTCCTTCGTAGAAACTGTCACAGGATCCAGTGATGCGCCATGCGTAAGGGAACGCTTATCGTAGCGAAACACAGCAATTCCGTTAGCAGATAAATAGGTAGCAATATCATAAAAATTGGCAATACTTTGATTGTATAAGCCTGGATAAAGACAAGCAGAATTTGCATCACTAAAGGTTACACTTTGGTCTCTATCACTAGGCCCAGAACCATGCACTAGGATAGCAACAGGAAATGGGCCGTCGCCTTCAGGAATAGAAAATGTACCATTTAGAAACAGTTCATCACTAGGGAAGGTAATGATTTCTTCTTGTGCATTCCCTCCTACTGTGATAATAAAAAACAGGGTTAGTAAAATTAGATTTTTCATAAATCGGAAGATTTTAAGTGTATATTTCTCACACATTATTCTCCAATATATCACGTTTTAAGGCACATCGCCATTAAGATATTCCATATTATTTCGTATATTAGACGAATGACACTAGGCTTAGGAAGTAGTTCTATATTTACTCTATGAGTACTAGTTCGAAAAAGATTGCTACACTAGCAGTTTTGCTTGAGTAAAGAAGCATAAGTAATACTTCGAGTATCCAACGGAACTTTTCTAACGTCAGAAGTGTATATTAAAATGTTGTGTACTATAAACTGCATAACAACCTTAAATTTGAACTATGTCAAATCAAAAACAAGTACTGGATTACGACTATACAATTCCAGTAGCAAGAGAAACAGAACTCGACCGTGCGGAATTTATCCGCAATACCTATATGCACGTTGCCTTAGCAGTGCTAGGCTTCATAGCGGTAGAAGCAGTCTTTTTGAATACGCCTTTCATTGTTGAAATTGGCTTAAAAATGACACAGGGCATGACGTGGCTGCTTGTCTTAGGCGGTTTCATGTTCGTGACGACTATGGCAGAGCGTTGGGCGCAAACTTCGACCAATCGCACACAGCAATATATGGCTCTCGCAGTCTATGTAATAGCAGAAGCCTTCATTTTTGTACCCTTACTTTATGTAGGAATTGCGAAAACAGGTGATTTATCGCTTATCAATCAAGCAGGTGTACTTACTTTAGGGCTTTTCACAGGCTTATCCGCAGTAGCGTTCTTCACGAAGAAAGATTTTTCTTTTCTTGGTAAAGCACTCACTATAGGTGGTTTCATAGCGATGGGATTAATAGCAGCAGGCATCCTATTTGGATTCTCTTTAGGCTTGTGGTTCTCTTTTGCTATGGTCGCTTTGGCAGGAGGCTCTATTCTTTATCAAACATCCAATGTCATTCACCGATACAATAAGGAACAGTATGTAGCAGCCTCTTTAGGTTTATTTGCTTCCTTAATGTTGTTATTCTGGTACATCCTGAACATCGTTTCTAGCTTTAGCGGCGACTGATTCTAGTACCTGATTCATAAAATAAGAGGATAAGCAAGCAAAATCTATCCGTTTTTGTGCTTATCCTCCTATTATTTATCCTTCTACCATTAATTCTTTAGCGCATTCTTGGTCATTTAAGCAAAGTACTTATCTTTGCGCCACTTTTGTAAATAAGCAGAAGTATAAAAGCAAATTATCGGTTTTTAAATAAACCGCTCATTTGCTCTTTTGAGGTTACTAAATAAGAATTTTACAATGGCCAAAAGAAAGAAGAAGCAAAAAAGACAAGAAGAAGAAACGCTAGTAGATATAGTGGAAGCACGGGATCAAGCCACCGACTGGTTTGAGAAGAATCAGATGTTTATACTAGGTGGTATCTTATTAGCAGTGCTTATCTTCGGAGGGCTGTTTGCATATCGTAATTTTTATCAGAAACCGCAGCAGCAAGAAGCATTACAACAAATGTTTCAAGCAGAACGCCAATTTGAGCGTGATTCATTTGCCTTAGCACTCACGAATCCTGGTGGTGGTAATTTAGGTTTCTTAGATATTGCTGACGAATTCGGTGGTACATCTACTGGAAACATTGCTAACTACTATGCTGGTATCTGTTACCTTAATTTAGGTAAATTTGATGCGGCTATCGCACACTTAAATGATTATTCACCTTCAGGTGAAATCACACCTACCATGAAATATGGTGCTTTAGGTGATGCTTATTCCGAAAAAGAAGACTTTGACACTGCACTAAGCAACTATAAAAAAGCGGCTGGTGCTAGTGATAACGAACTCCTTACACCATACTACTTAAAGAAAGCCGGATTGTTGAATGAGAAATTAGGCAACACTTCCGAAGCGTCTAGTTACTACCAGCAGATAAAGGATAAATATCCTGATTCACCAGATGGTAGAGACATAGACAAATACATCGCCCGTGTAAACGGATAATTAGCTATCCAGCTAACAAATGAAAATTACCCATATGATAAAGGTGAGGCAACTATGCCTCGCCTTTTTTTGTTTCTCTTAATTGAACGCAGAGACACGGACGCGGAGTTTTTTTTTAAAAAAAATATTCTCCAAAAGTCTCCTATCTCATATCTATAAACCCGCCTGCGCCGCTTGTCGGGCAGGTCTCATATCTTAAAATATGGCAAGTGCATTAAAGAACTTATCCATCTACGATGAAAGCAATCTTCCATCTGCCGAGAAAATGAATATTGGTATTGTAGTATCCGAATGGAATGAAAAAATAACGCATGCCCTCTATGATGGATGCTACGAAGCCCTGACAAAACACGGCGCAAAAGAGGCAAACATCCATACGATACAAGTGCCAGGTACATTTGAATTACCGATTGGGGCAAGACTACTACTCGGCAAACAAAAACTAGATGCAGTCATCTGTATTGGTTGCGTGATTCAAGGAGAAACCAAGCATAATGAATACATCAATCTATCCGTAGCGCAGGGCTTGACGAGCCTTAGTTTAATGTCTGGAACGCCTTGTATCTTTGGAGTCTTGACACCGAATGATGAGCAACAAGCCCTCGATAGAGCTGGTGGGAAATATGGGAATAAAGGCGTGGAAGCAGCTGTGACGGCTATTCGTATGGCGGCATTGAAAGGAAATACGGAAAAACAGCAAGGAAAAATTGGCTTTTTAAGCTAAAAAATTAGATAGCAGGCATTTTGAAAATCTAACGATTACCCACATCTTTTTGATGTGAAATTAGCCCCATCGGGGCATTCTCATCAGCAAAGGACGCTGTCCTTTGCCAAGAATTTGAATCAATTTTAGCCCTGAAAGGGCGGAATCAAGCTTTTTGCATACGATTTGGTCCCTTCAGCGCTAAGATGAAGACCTATTTTTTACGCAAGACTTCATCCTGCGTTGATGATTTTGCACCTTTGGGGCTAGTTCAAGACTTATGGGTAATCGTTAGATTTTCAAAATGCCTGCTATCTAATCAAGATGCAAAAAATCTCACATTCCATATTTCTCATAAAACGCCATCCGCTTTAAGTTGCTGCATATAGAGTTTGCTTCCTTTTTTATTTAAATGCTGAAAATCTCCAAAGCAGCTAGGATCTTCTATGGCATAGCTATAATCACGGACTCTTCGCCCTGTTCCACGCTCTATGTCTTCGTGAAAGATATCGAGACCACGTACTACTTTAGCAAAAGGCGGATAGTAAGGAGTCATTACTAATTCTACTTCCGTGCCTTTGCTTTCAGCGTATTCTATAGTCGCTTTTAGTTCTTTAATGAAGCGGGCATCAATACGATATTTTTGGTTTTCCGTATGTTTCAAAGTACTCGTAGACATCGCACGATCGAGTAACCATTCATTGTCTGATTTTCCATTGCTATAATAAAGCGCACGCTGGAAAATTTCACTATTGTAGCGATATAAATGACTTACACTCGTAGCAGCAGCTACATTATAAGAAGTATCCCGAATCAAGCCTTTTAAACGATCAGAATCTGCGATATAAGGCACAAAACTTGCTAATATTTCAGGCGAAGAGCGGTCGCACATCGTTACGTCTATCACGAGGCGTTCAGGGGCAGGATAGCGTTCTAGGTAGTCTTCTACTAGCACTTTACCCAAATCCATCGTCATGCCATTATAGCTAAGATTGAAGGTTTTTTTGCCTGTTATTTCTTCTATAGTGGGCTGATAGAAACCGAGTCCTCTCGAATTTCCTAGCAGCAAAATATCACACTTTGCCTTATCGGTGTACATTCGGGAGTAGCGAAAACCGCTTCCTTTCACTATTTGTTGGCATAACCAGCCTCCTGCCCTATCGCCTATAAAGACGACAAACACAAAAAGTACTGCCCAGCCTACACGAGAAAAAATTTGTTGCTTCATACTAGCAAATCCAATTGATTAGTGGTGAGATGTTCCACATTTTTTGTAATGCGTTCAATATCCCAATTCCACCATTGAAGTTCTACTAATTTTTCAATAGTTTCCGTATCAAATCGCTTTTTTATTTCTTTTGCTGGATTTCCTCCGACTATGGTATAAGGAGCTACATCTTTTGTCACTACAGAGCGCGATGCAATGATTGCGCCATCTCCTATCGTCACACCTGCCATGATGGTCGCTTTGTACCCAATCCATACATCATTTCCTATCACGGTATCGCCTTTTGAGGGGTAGCTTTTACCTTCCATCGCATTCTCCCAGCCATTTCCAAAAATTGCGAAGGGATAGGTAGAAAGACTATCGGTAAGGTGATTTGCGCCATTCATTATGAAGGTGGCACCAGAAGCAATCATACAGAATTTCCCAATTATCAGCTTATCACCTGTAAAGTCAAAGTGGTACTTTACGTTCTTTTCGAAATTATGGACATCCTCAAAATCATCATAATAGGTGTAGTCACCTACTATAATATTCGGCTTCGTGATTATATTTTTCAAGAAGCACAAGCGATCATAATGTGCTAAGGGAAATTTTGTGTTTTTATCTGGTCCAGTCATTTTATTAGCTTTTTAGTATTCTATTTAAAATTGAAAATAGATAAAAGCATTCGCCCCAAATGTTCCGAAAAATGCAATTGCCCATAAGATAAGAGCGAAAGCAGCCAAGCGGAATGCAGGTTTACGCACTAACAAAGGAATATAATGAATTCGGAAGTTCGTCAATTCAATGATCAGCAATACGCCTATCAGAAGGATGCCTTTTAAAGCCATAAATTTGCTAATGATGGTACTTGGATGAAAGCCCTCCAAAGAAGCAATCCGTGTGATAACGGTGCTTGCTATCTCAAAGTCAGGTGCGCGGAAAAATATCCATGCAAAGCAAGTAAAGAAATAAACCACTGCAATACTCATAGCCGCACTCAAGATAGTCGGTACTCGAAGTTTTGTCATTAGGCTGCGGAATGGCTGTTCTATCAGACGTTGCACTACGAGATACATACCATGTAAAAATCCCCAGAACACAAACACCCAACTCGCTCCATGCCACAAGCCACCAAGCAGCATTGTAATCATCAAATTTCGATAAGTAAAGAAGGTGCCATGCCGATTTCCACCTAAGGAAATATAGAGGTAGTCGCGCAGCCAACTGGATAAGGTGATGTGCCAGCGCGTCCAAAATTCGCTAAAATTTTTCGAGAAGTAAGGCGTTTTGAAGTTTTCAGGGAAATCGAATCCAAGTATTCTTGCCAAACCAATCGCAATATCCGAATAGCCAGAGAAGTCGCAATAAATTTGGAAAGAATAGAAAATAACACCCAACATCAAGTGGATGGATGAAAATGTTTCTGGAGCTTCAAAGCATAAATCGACGAAAGGGGCAAGGGAATCAGCAACGACTACTTTCTTAAAAAAGCCCCATAAAACTAAGCTAAGCCCTGAATTGAAGCGATTCCAATCGAAGGTAATAGTTCGTTGTAATTGAGGTAAAAAGTCTTTGGCGCGGACTATTGGGCCTGCCACTAATTGCGGAAAAAAGGAAATATAGGTCGCAAAACGCAGAAAATCACGCTCTACAGGTATCTTCTTCCGATACAAATCAATCGTATAACTCATCGACTGAAAGGTATAGAAGGATATACCAACAGGCAGTATGATATTCAGTTCCGACATAGAGGCTTCCACTCCAACAGTGAGCAGCATTTCGCGGAAAGAGTCAATAAAAAAGTTGAAATATTTAAAGAATCCGAGTATCCCTAAATTGATTATGACACTGGAAAGAAGGAGACGTTTGCGGGTTTTGGGTGCTTCGGTATCCGTAAGTTTTAGCCCTATAGAGTAATCTAAAATGGTAGAAAATAGAATCAGAGTCATAAATCGCCAATCCCACCAACCATAGAAGAAATAGCTACCTAGTAGGCATAATAACAATCTAGTCCGCCCTTTGAGGGCGAAGTAAAGTGGTATGAAAACAGCAATAAATACAAGAAATGCAAGACTGTTGAATATCACTTTGTAGGTGCGGTAAAAAATCCTCTTTTATAAAATAAGTAGGCGTAGTAGATAGAAATGAAAAAAAATTCAATTATCAATAGCTTTACTCACCAGAAGATTTCAGTAGATCGTCAATCGAGACATCCCGATTGTGCTCTGTGTGTTTAAAATTTTTATTTGGATTACGCATCTTCATAAGTCCAGTAGCTTGCTTGAACACAAAAAGTGGAACACCACCCAATGCTTTCCAAACTTGCGTTGGCACTTTTGATAGATAAAGCGTTAGGAATATATTGGCTACAAAAATAAATAGCGCAATTCCCATCAGCAAAGATACGACGGGTGAAAGGAATAGCCCAACAACTCCCAATAAAAATGAAATAGCTAACAAAATAAATAGGGGCGGCGATACTGTAATGACTCCAAAAAGAAATTGATTCCAGCTAAAATTGCGAATTCCGCGCCACAATAAGCCTGTTGAATTTGGAAAATTTTGGAAATAAGAATATAACCATCTACTGCGTTGCGTCTCCACGGCATCGGCAGTAGTTACTTTTTCATCGTATACAATCGCATTCCAAGCATAACTAATGCGCTCATTGAGTTTTAGAAGATGATTTTGTAAAATCTTGTCTTCTTGAAGCATTTTCTTCCATTGCTTTTTGCCTTCTTCTATTTCAGGAGAATACAAATAAGATTTATAGAGTTCCGTCTCTACTGCCATCCCCGAACCCGAAATCACAGCCGAAGAACCAATAAGGTAAGAAACATAACGCTCCACATAGTTTTTATAAAACTCGCCTAGCGAATCTACACACGCCATAGTGGTGTCTAAATTTTTCGCGGTGCGCTGTCCTTGTATCGTGCGATGCCCTGCATTGGCATACCAATTTATCTCCTCCAAAAACTTAGGATGTGCTATATTATCCGCATCATACACCACTACATAGTCGTGTGGACGTTTGAAATTTTCGACGGCATGAATGATAGATTTCACTTTTAGATTGAGCGCAGGTTGCGGGTTCAGTACCGTTAGTTTTTCATGTTCAATATCCCAATCCGATATATCACAATTGTCTGCTACCAAATAGATATGATGCCTATCATGGGTCTGCTTAAGAAGCGATTGTATCAAATTCTTAGAAATATTCGCATTCCGATAAGCCGTTATTACATTAGCATAGTCCAGTTTATCTACATCTCCTTCCACCTTGACCCGCTCAATGAATAATCCAGAAAGCAAGACTTTCAAGAATGGGAAAAGTAGAAAAAAGATAAACAAGCTGCTTATTGCAATATATATAATCTGAAGATACTGCATTCGTTATGTGTATTTGGTAGTGCTTTAAGTTTGACTTTATTGAATAGATTTTTAGTACATTAGATACTAAGTAAAAGTAATTCAATAACTTTTACTAAACATTTAAAATACTAAAAAGTCTACTTATTACTTATGTCAAGTTTGTTGAACGATTGTAACGGGCTTGAATGGCGTATTCGCTGCATCCAATGTACCATAATTCCAACGAATGGCTTTCAAAAACACATCTAAGTGTTGCCATTGTCTGTTTACAGCAAAGGATAATGCATGCTTTGGCAAAACAAGCAAAAATAAATACGTACTAAATATAAAAAATGCGAGACGACTCTTATTGCGCCGCATAAAATAGATTCGATTACGATTGATATAGTAAGTTTTTAAGGTACTCAATTTCCCAACGGATAAGGATTCTTTATGATACACCAAAGCATTTGGCTCAATGTATATCTCGTATCCTGCTCTGCGAAATTGGGCACACCAATCGAGTTCTTCGTAATATAAGAAGAATTCTTCTGGCATATTTCCTACACGTTCTATTGCTTCACGAGGAATCATCATAGCAGCACCGTGTGCATAGGCGGTTGGCCGCGCTATCACATACTGCCCGCGATCTTCTTCTAATTCACCCAAGGTGCGATTGCGCCCTGTGAACGTACTTACTTCTGTGGAACCGACATACTGAATGGTGTCAATTGTTTCATCGGGCGTATAATAACACAATTTAGGGCTAACAACGCCTAAATTCGGTACACGCTCGAATAAAGCTAACAATGACTCTATGGTGCCTTCTACTATTTCTGCATCATTATTGATAAAAAATAGATAATCGCCAGTGCTAGCATCAATCCCAAGATTGTTGCCACCAGCAAAACCAAGGTTTTCGGCACTTTTTATAATCTTTATTGAAGGATAGGAGGCAAGTAAAGCTGCGCTGGGGTCTTCCTTAGAGGCATTATCTACGATAATGACCTCTACGTCTTTGAATGTAAGCCGTTTTATAGATTCTAATAACTCTACAGTGACGGCTGCTTGATTGTAGTTTACACTAATAATGGATACTTTCGGCACAGCTCTGTTTATTTTTCTTTACTGATTTTCGATCTCATGCATTTCTTTCAGTACCCAATATATTGCATTTTATACATCTTCGTCTTGAATAACAGCAGAAAATGTTTTAAACAATAATTTAATATCGTACCAAAAAGAATTTTCACGAGCATATCGTATATCTAAAGCAACACGCTCCGAGGTAGACATATCATTTTTGCCTCGCTTAGTCACTTGCCAAAGACC
>CALGLY010000442.1 GCA_937959095.1 uncultured Saprospiraceae bacterium | reverse complement strand
CATGAATAAATTGAGAGGAATATCTAGCTCTATTTTTCAATACATATCTAGCATAAAGCTGTGTTCCTGCCATATCCATGTTATCTGCATAAATTAAAGTGCCCGCATGAAACTGTGATTCAAGTAGTTGGAAGAGTGGTAAATACAAGTCTTTCCAACCATCCAAAAATAAAAAATCAATCGGTGTGGAATAGTCTTTAAGTGTTTTCATAGCATCCCCAATTCTAACTTCTACATAATCACTCAAACCCGCACCTTTAATATTTTGTGCTGCTTTTTTTGCTTTACTTTCCAGCAATTCGGTAGTGATAACCTTACCGCCTGTCTTCCGAACAGCATCAGCTAAATAAATAGTAGAAATGCCAAAAGATGTACCAAATTCGACAATGTTTTTGCAATTATTCTCGATAATTAATTGCCGCATCGCCTGTCCTTGATTTTTAGAAATAGGCAAATAAACATGCTCAAAATCGGAAGGCTGTATAGGGCGAAAAATTGATTTTACTATTCCTTTTCCCATTCGGAAAAAGTCTCTCTCTGCATCATTATGTAAAGCATTCAATTTGGTTTCTACAATACTGATTTGACTTACTGTCATATATGTTTTTTTTATAAATTTTAAATATTCAAACTTGACTTTGTAGTGGTAAAAAATGTTTTGATAATGCAAAGATGAACTTATAATCGTGGATTTGAATGATAAAAAAAAGACTTTGGATGGTAAAAATGGGCTATTATGCCAATCCATAGTTGGAATTACCCAACAGAAATTTTGAATATGTATTGGTACTTAAACTCAAATAACTTCTTATATAGATTGAGCAAATTCAGAAGGTAGGAGCTGAGTGTGTTTCTTGAAGAATTTGGTAAAGTTGGTCGGTTCATCAAATCCTAATTGATAACCCACTTCCTTAGAAGACAAATGCGAACATTTTAAATATTTTTTAGCTTCCAAAATTACCATATTTATAATAAAGTCTTTAGCAGAAACATTGACTGCTGATTGGGTGATTACATTAAGTTGCCTAGTAGTAATATTTAGCTGTTCAGCGTAAAACTTCACTTTCTTTTCTTCATGAATATGCTTGTTTAACAATTGTTGAAAGTTAATAAAGTCTTTTAGATAAGGATTATGTGTTATTCGACCATTCTTATTTTCTCTCCAATCATAAAGTTCGAGTAATAGAACTTTAAAATAAGACTTTGCGATTTCAGTCCGCACCGATTTGTCTTTATGACTAAGTTCTCTATTTATTTTCAGGATTAAGGCATGAAGTTCCTTAAATTTTTCCTCTTCCAAATGGAGTACTGGATCATATAACTGATTATTATACAGATGGTTGATTAAAAAAGGATGCGTAGCCCCTACTTCAAGGAAAAAATCTTCGGTAAACATCACCGATATGCCATCGTTCGCTTGAGGTAAATCTGCAAACGCATGAATTTGTTCCTTGGAAACTAAAATAATATCTCCTGCGGTATAGGAATATTCTTCAAAATCAATAACATGTGTCCCATCTTTACCTCCTGAAATTAAGAAAATAGCATTAAATTTTATTCGGTGAACTTGATAGGGATCATGATTGATGGGGTGCTTTAATTTGTTTTCCAATACCTCAAAAGGAATGACTTCAATCGTTCTAGGATTGATTTGTCCATCTTCAAATTTTATTTCAGGTAGTTTTTTCATTTAAGTATTAGAGTTGTTCAGAAATAAGAATTGCGAATATAAAGTTTAGATTTTTGTGCTAGATGAAGCTCTTTTTGGAGTGCATAGCCTTAGCTACGGACGAGAAAAAAAACTCATTCCTCAAACAAAAAAAGAGAGTGCCAATCCAAATCCAAAAGATTATTTTTTGCCTGTTCCCTAAAGAAACTTAATAACACCCCGAGCCAAGCCGTCACCACTATCGATGGACAGGTGGTAGCAAGATCAGGTTAAGGCAAACCGTGCTTCGAGAAATTGCAAATTCCAGCCTAGTGTTACGAGACTATTGAAATGACGGGTAATCATTGGTATGTCTTTTTCCACTACTCTGCGTTACAAAATTCGGCTTCATAACCAGTTATGTTCCAAATTTCGCGCCTTGCCTGCCTGTCGGCAGACAGGATTAGTGAAAAAACACAGGCAAGCTACCCGCCATTTCAATAGTCCCGTAACACTAGTGTAAATTTTGTTAAAAAATTATTGTCATGAAAATTCAAGAAAAATGAGAAATTATCTTATTCTTTTCTTAGCATATTTGAAATAAAATTTTATACCTTGCGGCTGTATTCAACTATAAAACCATATTAATAATTTTTGAAAAAATATTTAATCTTAACCCGATAAAATATTACATTATTCATACCGTATTCTTTTCATACACATAACAAATATTCACAATAAAATCTGACTTGCGTTCTATTTTACCCAATGTATTGCTAAGCATTATCTTTTGTTTTTTAATTTGCTGAGTGAACTATTATTGCATAAACATTTTTTGAGTATTTAAAATAAAAATGCGTACCAAAATTGTTAGATGTTATTTTAGCCAAGTAACACCAGATTCTGTTGTGTTCTAAATACTAGAGCAGTAGCTATTGCTTTTCCCTAGGCAATATTCCCTCTGCTGTATTTTAGTTTTTGAACAGAAAAGTTTGAAACGATAAAAGACAATGCTAATCTAAATAAGGCATTTATTTAACTTAATATAAATTATTAGATTAGTATGAAAAATTTATTAATTACTTGTGTAATTTTATTAACCGTTTTCAGTTCGATTATTGCCCAAGATGATTGGACTGCTCGCACAAGCGACCTTTATTACCACAATGGGAGCGAACGTGTATATATCCAATCGTCAACTAAATCTGCGGCTATTTATTTCCAATCCTCTAATGATATGGGGCGACTCATTTCTCTTCGCGCATCCTATCCCAATGCTCGTATTAGTTATGACAAAGCAATGGTTATAATTGAAGGGGTTGAAGAAAATTTAGCTAATGTACAGGAGCGAAGAGATTTTATGAGCCGATATAATCTTTTTACTGAAGGTGCTAGTCAAGTACTTCCTGGTTTTTTTGTAGAAAATAATCCTGTATGGTTTACTACCAATATGACAATAAGAGTTGCTAAAGATACACCGCTTATAAATGTGGCGTCTGTACTACGAAGTTATGGTGCTACAATTGTAGAAAATGTTACTGATGACATTTATATTATTAGCTTAGGAAAAATAGAACAACAATTACCACTTATCCAAGAGTTGCAGAGTGAAGGCCTTATAAAATGGGGACAGCCTGATTTCATTGCTACTATCCAGCATACCAATGATCCGTACTATAATCTGCAGTTCCAAATGAATAATACGGGCGCTGTAATTAACGGCTCAGCTACTACAGCAGATATTGACTTAGATGCACCAGAGGCTTGGGGTATTACTAAAGGTTCTTCTTCTATTAAGGTATCTGTAGTTGATGATGGTCTGGAAGCACACGAAGATTTACCTACTATCATTGGTGGTTATACGCCATTGAACAATGGTAATGGTACACCAAATTCGGATGGCGCGCATGGCGTTTCTTGTGCAGGTATTATTGCTGCAACACATGACAATAACATCGGTGTTAGAGGTGTAGCACCGAATGTACAACTTCAAACGGTAAACATCTTTGCGGGTAATGAGTCTATCAATGATTTGGCAGCTTCTTTTACTTGGTCAGTAAATAATGGTGCTGATGTAATAAGTAATTCTTGGGGCTTCCCCAATTTATGCCAAGATAATCCATATCCTGCGCTTACAGATGCAATTAATGATGCTGCAGTAAATGGTCGTAATGGTAAAGGATGTGTAATCATCTTTGCTGCGGGTAATGACTATGGTACATGTGTAAGTTACCCAGGGAGATTGGCAAGCGTAGTAGCAGTAGGTGCTATTGGGGCAGATGGTGCGCCAGCAGACTATACCAACTCTGGTTCTACTCTTGATGTGGTAGCACCTAGTAGCGACGCTGCTAATGCAACATGGGGTGTTGTCACTACTGACCGTGAAGGTTCTGCTGGTTATGCTACTGGTAATTATACAGGCACTTTTGGTGGTACATCGGCAGCTTGCCCAGCAGTAGCAGGTGTAGCAGCATTAGTACTTTCAGTAAATTCTGATTTAACTGGTCCACAAGTACATGACCTACTAGAGCAGACTTCTGATGATATGGGGTCAAATGGTTTTGATAATACATATGGACACGGTCGCGTGAATGCTTACGAAGCGGTAGTTGCTGCTCAAGGCGGCGGCGGCGGTGGCGGCGGTAGCAGCTGCAACGATATCGAAGCTACACTTACGATTGTAGCAGACAACTATCCAGGAGAAACAACTTGGGCAATTACAGATGATGCTGGTGCAACAGTTGCTTCTGGTGGACCATATTCTACTGCGGGTGCTACTTATACAGAAGACCTTTGCTTACCTGATGGTTGTTATACATTTACGATTAATGATTCATACGGCGATGGTATTTGCTGTTCTTATGGCAATGGTTCTTACTCCTTAACTAGTGGTGGTTCAACTTTAGCGAGTGGAGGAGCATTTACTAGCTCTGAATCTACAAGCTTCGATCTCGGTGCTGGCTGTGGCGGCGGCGGCGGCGGTGGCGGCGGCTGTACCAGCGTTGCTATTGATAGCAACAATTTCGACAGCGGATGGGGAATTTGGAATGATGGCGGTTCTGACTGTCGTAGAAGTGCACAGGATGCAGCCTATGCAAATAGTGGTTCATATTGTATCCGTCTAAGAGATAATACGTCTACTTCTGTAATGACTACAGATAATTTGAATCTTGATGGTTTTGAGGAAGTAACCATTGACTTCTCATATCTAGGACGAAGTATGGAGGCTGGAGAAGATTTCTGGCTGCAGGCATCTACAGATGGTGGTGGTAGTTATCAAACCTTATCGACTTGGACAGTTGGTACTGATTTTTCAAATAATGTACGTGAAACCGAAAGTGTAACAATTACGGGTACGTTTACTTCTACAGTACGTTTCCGTTTCCGTTGTGATGCTTCTGGCAATTCGGATTGGATATACATTGATGATGTAGTGATGACAGGTTGTACGAGTTCAGGTAATCTCATTAATGGTGACGATATTGTCGCTTTTGCTGAAACGACTGAAATAGCTACGACAGTTCCTAGCTTGAAGCAAAGTGAATTGAAGCTGTTCCCTAATCCAAGTTCTGACCAATTGAATGTGAATTTGACCTTGGCAAATCCAGAAGCAAGCGAAACACAAGTGTATGTAATGGATGTAATGGGTAAAGTAGTATACAGCAATATACTAGAAGGTTCAGATTTGAATCAATTTACATTAGATGTTACCAATTTTGCACAAGGATTTTATCATATGTCAGTAGTAAATGCTACTGAACGTTTGACAAAGACCTTTGTAGTATCGAAATAATAAGACAGCATACAAGAATAAACTAGACATTTTATACTGCTC
>CALGLY010000441.1 GCA_937959095.1 uncultured Saprospiraceae bacterium | reverse complement strand
GGTACAACTTATGCTCAAGATGCAAAGAAAGCATTGAAACAAGCAGAACGCGCACTCTCTAGCTACAACCTAGGCGGTGGCACGGATAGTGATAAGCTAAAAGAAGCAGTAGAAGGAATAGAAACTGCTATTAAAAGCGATGAATTCGCAAGTATCTCCAAAACTTGGTCTACACGCGGTCAAATCTATAACGCGATTGTATCTAATCATATGGCAATGCGCTTAATTGATGGTACACATCAAATCCTTGATCCTAAAGCAGCATTCAAAGGTTTTGAATCTTTCAAGAAAGGGCTTTCTCTTGCTGTGAAGAAGTGGGAAAAGAAAGATGCACTAAAAGGACTTGCAGAATCCGCATCTAACTTGAATAACATCGGTATTGCTAGCTACGAAGCTAAAGATTATAAAGATGCGTTCAAGAATTTCAATGCGATGCTTGAGATACATGATATTCTTAAGAAGAACGAAGAAGCTAGTCCATTAGATCAAGGTGATGATTATAACAATCAGGTGTACATTACTGGCTTAGCAGCAATGTATGCAGATGATATGGAGTCAGCAGGTCCACTATTCATGAAGCTGAAAGATGCAGGCTTTGATAAGCCTTCTGTATTTGATGCTTTGTATAAAATGAATATAGAATCGAATCCAGACGAAGCCGTTGCTTACTTAACAGAAGGTAGAGAAAAGTTTCCAGAAGATACAGGTTTGTTATTTACGGAAATCAACCACTATTTGAAAGCAGGTGAAATGGATGTATTGGAAGATAAACTAAAGGCAGCTATCGCAGCAGAGCCTAAGAATCTTTCTTTATACTACACACTAGGTCGTGTATACAGCGATACAGATCGTCCAGAAAAAGCATTGGAGCAATATAATGCAGCATTAGAAGTAGATCCTACTTACTATGAAGCACTATATGGTATCGGGGAGATGTACTACAACAAAGCAGCAGCAGTGACGCAAGAAATGAAGAGCTTAGAAGAAAAGTACGACAAAGCTTCTTTGAAAAAATACGATGAGTTGCGCGAAGCAATGATTGCGGAATTTGATAAGGCTCTGCCTTATTTCAAGAAAGCAGAAGCACAGAATGCAAATGATAGAAATACCATTATTGCATTGAAAGAGATTTTCGCAAAGAAGAATGAATTGGATATGTCAACGGAATTCGATACACGCCTAAAGAAATTAGCTGAAGGTGGAACGAATGAGAAGTCTTACTTCAATGAATAATTTATAGTTCTATTGACATATCGGACACTAAAAAGTGTCCTAATACGTCGAACTAAGAAATTCATAAAAAATAGTTCTTTCATTCAACATGGAAGAACTATTTTTTTTTGTAAAAGAATCAACTCTTAATTATGCTCTCCTGCCAGTTCGATAAATTTGATCTTGACCCAAACATTACCTATATCAACTGCGCCTATATGTCGCCGCAACTCAAGCGTGTAACTGCCGCAGGACAAAAAGCCCTCCAACTCAAAGCACAGCCTTACCACGTAACGATTCCACATTTCTTCGAGCCAGTAAAAGAAGTAAAACGCCTCTTCGCAGAGCTTATCCATGTGCAAGATCCAGAGCGCATTGCCATCATTCCTTCCGTTTCTTATGCCATTGCTACAATAGCAAATAATATTCCACTATCTAGTAAGCAACATATCTTGCTTGCCGACGAACAGTTTCCTAGCAATTATTACACCTGGAAAAAACACGTAGACAAAACAGGCGCAAGTCTAAAACTTATCGCTCCCACCGATAGTCCAAATAGAGCTATAGCTTGGAATGAACATATCTTAGCAGCCATCAATGAAGATACGGCAGCCGTAAGCATATCGCACACCCATTGGGCCGATGGAACACTATTTGATTTGAAAGCTCTTCGGAAACGCACACAAGAAGTCGGGGCATTATTAATTGTAGATGCCACACAATCTTTAGGCGCATTGCCCCTAGAAATGGACGAAATTCCATTAGATGCCTTAGTCAGTGGTGGCTATAAATGGTTGCTTGGTCCATATTCGTTAGGTCTAGCTTACTATGGTGAATACTTCGATAATGGTAACCCAATAGAAGAAAGTTGGATGAACCGAAAAGACAGTTCTGATTTCAAAAACCTAGTAAATTATCAGCCGGAATACGAACCAAAAGCCAATCGCTATTCGGTAGGAGAAAGTTCCAACTTTGTACTTATTCCCATGCTCGCCGAAGCCTTAAAGCAATTGCTAGAATGGAAAGTAGCCGAAATTCAAGCCTACTGCAAGCATATCGCTACCGATGCCGTACAAGAATTGCGAGACTTAGGTTGCCAAATAGAAAACGATGTAGATAGAGCAGCGCATTTATTTGGTATTCGTCTAGCCAATAAGTTCGACCCTACTCTACTCAAAAACACCTTCGCAGCACAGCAAGTCCATGTCTCCATGCGCGGAGATGCCATCCGTATAGCACCACACCTATATAATACACCCGAACATTTCGAGACTTTAGTGAAATGCTTCAAAGTTGCTAGAAAAGGTAGCTAATAAATTCCGTCAAGCTTATCGAAGATAAGCACCCGTCAGCGCAGCGTCCGTCAAGGCGAAGCCGCCCGTCCACCGTCCCTACCAATCCGTGAATGCCTTATTAAAAATATCTTCCATCAAGAGTTCATTGATGGCTTCTATCAAATCATCTTGTACATCAAGTAGATTTTGGTTCGCATCGAAATCCGCAAAGCGCGAGAAATTTTGCTTCCAATTCCGTTTTTCATCTTGACTTGTATTATCTGTATATTCTATCTGCAAACTAATCGTTAGGCGATTGAAAGCTGTCAATTCGCCCGATTGCGGTGCTTCCGAACTCACCCGATAGGTATTGATAACCGCTTTGAACTCAATGTCTGGATTAACTTGATTTTCGGCTAAACGCGATTCTTCACGGATTTTCTGATTCAGGGCTTGCTCTATCGTATTGGAAAGATTCGGTGGTGCATTGGGTGCACGCAACTCAAAGCGACCGACATAAAAGGTGCTGATATTCGGATCAATGCTAGTTTCATTGAATTTATAAAAGCCAGGAATGCAGCTCTGCGCTATTCCAATGAAAACTAAACTAACTATAAAAAATTGGTAGAATTTCATATTCATTATTTCTGCTCCTAAAACGAAGCCCAAGCTAACAAATTGAATTAGAAATGAAAAACTCTGATAATAGCAATAGAATTTTATTTGATTTTTTTATATTTGACGTGCGAACAGCATCTAAAACCTTATACACACAAACGGATGTAGAAAGTTGATAATGCTTAGGTATTGT
>CALGLY010000440.1 GCA_937959095.1 uncultured Saprospiraceae bacterium | reverse complement strand
CTAAGAGTATCCAAAAGACCATACTAGTGAGGTGTGTCGTTTCGCGCATCACGGATTTTAGAATAGGAAAGCTAAATTTTCCTTGAACAATAGTAAGTACAGTTGCACCAAATGCGCCTACGGCCGCAGCTTCGGTAGGGGAGGCGATGCCCGCAAAGATAGACCCTAGCACTGCCGTGATAAGCAATAAAGGCAACACAAAGGCTTGTAAAACCTTCTTCCAAAAATTATTTTGTCGGAACGCTTGTATCTCTTCATCGGGGATACTTGGAGCATATTCGGGTTTTAGAAAGGAAAAAATGGCGATGTATAAAATATAAATTCCAACTAGTAAAAAGCCTGGTAATAAAGCCGCTTTGAATAAATCACCGACCGAAACGCTCAATACACTAGCCAGCAAAACAAGCACTACAGAAGGCGGAATGATTTGCCCCAATGTACCAGATGCAGCAATTGTCCCTGTTGCAAGTTCGGGCTGATAGCCGCGTTTTAGCATCGTTGGGAGACTGATTAAGCCCATCGTAATAACCGTCGCGCCGACAATGCCTGTGGAAGCTGCCAAGAGTGCGCCCACAATGACTACCGAAATGGCTAATCCACCTCGCATTTTACCGAAAAGCATCGCCATAGTTTCCAGCAAACTCTCGGCTAAACCCGACTTTTCGAGCATAATCCCCATATAGATGAAAAGCGGTACGGCGAGGAGTACGTAATTACTCATCACGCCCATAATGCGCTGTGGCAAGGCAGAAAAAGCAGCAGGTTCTAGGAACGTAATCGCATAAATGATAGAGATGCCACCTAGCGTGAAGGCTACAGGATAGCCATAAAGAATAAGAATGAAAATGCTGATAAAGAGTAGTAATGCTAGTAGTTCCATGTTATTCTTCTTGGGTGTTTTGAAGTACTACAATGGAGCGTGCCGCAATCGCCAAGCCTTGTAAAAGCAATAAAGATAAACCAATTGTAATGACCGATTTGATGACATAACGGGCAGGTAATCCTCCTGGATTGGGCGAACCTTCGCCATCTAAAAAAGATAAAGCGGCAAATTGATAGGAATAATACATCAGGACTAAGCACCACGGAATCAAGAAGACCACTGTGCCGAAGAGATTGAGTAGGGCTTTGTCGCGTTCCGAGAATTTGGCATAAAATAAATCGACACGGACATGCTTATTATGCTTGAGCGCGTAGCCGCCACTCAATAAGAAAATAACGGAAAATAAATGCCATTCCAATTCTACAATCCAAACGGCTGTTTCCTGAAAAAGATAGCGAAACAGCACATCTACGCAAATAACAAGCACTAAAATAGTAGTAAACCAAGCGGCGAAGCGACCGACTTGTTCATTAAGTGTGTCTACGAAATCTGCGAAGCGAAGAAGCATATAAGGATTGTTGAAGTGCTAAATTGTGAATCAGAACAGAGAGGAGAGACCACTTTGTTGAGAGAGTAGAGAATTAAAATAAGGCTTTTAATCGGTCTAATCTCTGTTCTCGCAGTGAAACGGTCTCTGCTCTCTGTTCTGATTCACAATTGAACAGCAAATTAAGCATTTGCCTTTTCATGGTCAGCCAAGAATTTTGCTAGACCAATATCTGTCAAAGGATGCTTTAACAAGCCCAAGATAGCACTTAATGGGCAAGTTACCACATCTGCGCCATTGATAGCTGCATCAAGGATGTGCTTTGAGTTACGGATACTTGCGGCTAAAATTTCAGTATCAAAACTCTGAATGGCATAGACTTCTGCGATTTCACGAATTAAGCCAATACCGTCCCAATTGATATCATCTACACGCCCGATGAAAGGCGAAAGGTACGTCGCACCTGCTTTAGCTGCCAACAATGCTTGCCCTGCTGAAAACACAAGTGTACAATTGGTACGGATTCCAACATTGGTGAAGTGACTAATTGCTTTAATTCCATCCTTAATCATAGGTACTTTCACTACGATATTCGGTGCAATCTCTGCTAGGCGTTCTCCTTCCTCTACAATGCCTTTGAAATCGGTGCTGATTACTTCTGCACTTACATCACCATTCGTAAGTTCACAAATCGCCTTATAGTGATTCAAGATATTTTCTTTCCCTGAAATGCCTTCTTTTGCCATCAAGGAAGGATTGGTCGTTACACCATCTAGAATACCAAAATCTTTTGCTTCCTTGATTTGGTCAAGGCTTGCTGTATCAATAAAAAATTTCATAGTTGTTCTATTTTGCCCACAAAGAAACAGAAAATGAAGAGGAGAAAGATAGAATAAGAGATAATTTTTATGCTAAAAAGAGTTTTGGTATCTTGCTTTAAAATTTGGACTATGACAGGGGATAAAAAACCACGTTCTCTGACAAATTCCGTGGCTGAAGAAAAAGGAAACACAAAAACGTACGTAAGTAGTGTTGTGTTTCCTTTTTCTTCGACTTCGTCACGAGACCAGCCCGTTGCAGGGCAGGCGGGTTTGTCAGAGAATCAAAAAACAGAGGGGAATACTGATAAACTGGAAACGGTGAGGGGAGTGGGCATAAAAAAAGAACACTCTTTTTACAGGAGTGTTCTTTTACTTTTTTTTCCTAAAATTGTAAAGAAAGAAAAAAAAGAAGACAGCCATTCGCTCTGCTCAACTTCCTACCCTTGCTTCGTTTCCGACCTGGGGGAGTTCGGAAGGAGCTGGGCAATGACTGCCGACGGCAAAAGTAAAATTATATTTGAAATAACCATAAAAATTTCATGTTTTTTCTTTTTTCTTTTTTTCTCTACCTCTATTCATGCCCAATTTTCAGGCTGTTGGACAGGTAGTGTAGTGCAAGTAGAAGATGGTATAGAAGCCGAATATCCTTATGAAATCTGTTTAAATCAAAAAAATGGGAATATTCAAGGCATTTCCTATATACGCGTAGGCGAAGTCTATGCAGAAATGACGATGACTGCCCACATACATAGTAAAAACTACTTGCGGTTTCAAGAAACGAAAATCTTAGACTCTGAAAAATACCCTGGCTCGGAATGGTGCTTGAAGAAAGCGCATCTTTTATTGAAGAAGGAAGGAGAGAACTTAATCTTGGAAGGCGTTTGGCAAGCGAAGGTTTCTTTTGGTGATTGCACGCCTGGCACAATGCGGTTGGTACGAAGAATACCGCAAGCTTAATTTAGTGATAAATTATAAGATATGAGTGATGAGTGTCGTGTGAAAAACTCATCACTCATATCTCATCACTAAATTAAGCTTCCTCCAAAAACGGATAACGATAATCCGTAGGTGGAACGAAGTTTTCCTTCACGGTGCGTGGCGAAATCCAGCGATAAAGATTCAGGATAGAACCTGCTTTATCATTCGTGCCAGATGCGCGTGCGCCTCCGAATGGTTGCTGCCCAACGACTGCGCCCGTTGGCTTATCATTGATGTAGAAATTTCCTGCGGCATTGCGCAATTTCTCAAAAGCCATCTGTACACCAGCGCGATCTTTCGAGAAAATAGCACCCGTCAAGCTATAAGGCGATGTACTATCTACTGTCTCCAATATTTTTTCATATTGCTTATCTGCATAGACATAGATCGTGAGGACTGGCCCGAATATTTCTTCGCAAAGCGTCGTATAATCTGCTTTTTTAGCTTGAATTACAGTTGGCTCTATGAAGTAGCCTTCTGACTTATCGAAGCCACCACCAATTATTACACTTGCATCTTTATCTTCTTTTGCTTGCGTGATATAGCCTGAAATTTTATCAAATGCGCGTTCATCAATTACGGCATTAATAAAATTAGTAAAATCTTCTGGCGATCCCATCTTGAACGACTCCAAATCACGCTTCAAGCCTGCTTTCACTTCTTTCCACATACTCTTTGG
>CALGLY010000439.1 GCA_937959095.1 uncultured Saprospiraceae bacterium | reverse complement strand
CTATAGCCACCCATATATTCGCCTCCTGCGTGAGTGCGTAGCGGGTAGCCTTTGAATCTTCCTGTTTTTTGCAACATATAATCTTGCTGAAAGATATGTGTTTTATAATACTTATAGCCTTCCTCTGGGCTTAAAAAGCCTTCGGAAAGAATAATCTGATCGAATAAACTCCAAGCATCTTGATAGGCTAATGTACCGAATCCTTTGCGATATAGATTCTCCATTGGGTTGTATAAGCCGCCTTTTTCTACCTTTTCTGCTTTGCGTTCGCAAGCTAGTATTTTCTTTACACTTGCATTCACAGGGTCATCATTTAAGTCGCCCATGAGTAGGATTTTTGCAGCTGGATTGGCTTGCGTCAATGAATCTACTATGCCTTTGCATACTTGTGCGCCTGCTTCGCGGAGGGCGCGTGTTGCTTGCTCTCCGCCCCATCGAGAAGGCCAGTGATTGACCAAAATATGTAGCGGTTCGCCATCGTATAGTCCAGAAACAAACAGAATATCGCGCGTGAAAATGCGACTCGAATCACTATCGAATAACAGCAATGGAACTGCTCGACTGCTCGTGACTTGATAGTATTTTGGCTGGTAAAATAAGGCAACATCTATACCACGCTTATCGGGAGAATCGTAATGCACAATTTCATAGCCGCGTTTAGCTAGTTTCTCGTGTTTTGCTACGTCTTCTAGTACTTTTCTATTTTCTACTTCTGCTACGCCTAAGATAGAAATACCATCAGGCGAAAGCTCCGTGCCGAGTTGCGACATGACGGTTGCCATGCGTTCTACTTTGTTTTCGTATAATTCTGCTGTCCAAGCTTTCGCACCTTTGGGCGTATATTCGTCATCGCGGATAGCTGGATCATCTTCCGTATCGAATAGATTTTCAAAATTATAAAACCCAATACAGCCTACTTTGTATTGCTGTGCTTGTAGGAGTAGATTAGTACTTATAAAAAGAAGAAAAAATAGAAGTTTGATATTCATGCTTTGCTTATTGAAAACCATATAAGGCATATAAGAACATTTAAGCCAAAGCGGCATGTACTTTTTTATATAGTTCAAATTTACTCTTTAAACCAACTGGAATATAACAAATAATTATCTGCGATGCGTTGCACACTATCATTGAATTGCTCGGCACTTAGGGCTTTTACTTTTTTGGCTGGAACACCTGCGTAAATATAGCCCGACTCTAGGTGTGCATTCTCTAGCACGACTGCGCCTGCTGCTATCAATACATTTTCCTCTACTACGGCATTATCCATCACGATTGCGCCCATGCCTATGAGTACATTATCCTTAATGGTACAGCCATGCACCAAAGCCCGGTGTCCGATAGAGACATTATTTCCGATGGTAGTAGCGGCACGTTCGTAGGTGCAATGAATGATTGCGCCATCTTGCACATTTACTTTATTGCCTATCCGAATGCCATTCACATCGCCCCGAATGACCGCATGAAACCAGACGCTGCAATCTTTTCCCATGATAACGTCGCCCACTACGACGGCATTTTCTGCTAAGTAACAATTTTCGCCTATGTTTGGCGTATATCCGCGAACTTCCTTGATAAGTGCCATGTGAATTTACTTTTTTACTTAAAAGCGATGATAAGTAAAAAAGCAAGCTTGCACAAACTTGCTAAGTTATTTCTTGCCTGCTCCCTAAACAAAAAAACGCAAGCTCAAAACATGTGCTTTGAACTTGCGTCAGGAGAGTAGGGGATATTATTTTTAATTTTTAGTGATGACTCACGGAAGTGGTTGTATTCTTTCCATTTATCTTAATCTTCACTTCATCTTGCAGCCCTATTTTACGATTGATCATGGATTCGACCAAGGCTTTATACTTTTTCGCTATCGCTTTAGACTGCTCTTTGCCATCTACTTTCAGTGAATTATGCGTCAATTCAAATCGGTATTTAGAAGTATTCTTAATCAAACCATCTTCTAGTAGTGTGTTTTGTATTGTCTTTTTAAATTCATCAGACTGTCGTTCTCTTGCTTCGTGTTCTCGTTCCATACGTTCGTGTAGGATTTCCATGCGCTCATGTTCTCGTTCCATTTTTTCATGCAAGGCTTCCATTTTTTCTTCTTCTATTTCTTGCATTCGTTCACGGAGTTCCTCCATTTTTTCTCTTTGAGCTTCTCTATTTTCTTCCATTCGCTCTTGTGCTGCTTCTAAACGTTCTTGCGCTGCTTCCATGCGTTCTTGGTGTTCCTCCTGAAAGCGTTCTTGCAATTCTGCCATTCGTTCTTGTTGCTCTGCTATGCGTTCATGGAGTGCTTCTAAGCGCTCTTCATCAAAGTGTGGCAAAGAATCAAAACTAGAACTGAACGTTAAATTAGGTAAATCGGGTAGTTCAAAGTTGAGTTTATCCGTATCAAGATCGAAGTCTATATCAGATATGTTAGGTACTTCAAAATCAAAATTGAACACTTCCGTATCAACACTAAAATCTAAATCATTTCCACCAAAAAGGGAAGCATCCAAATTGTTTGCTGCAAATAAAGCCGCATCGCTATTGCTAAAGGATTCCGATACCTCTTTATCTACATCAAAACTAAAAGAAGAACCCTTCTTTGCTTTTAAGATGGTTTTACCATTCAATTGGCAAATGCCTCTAATCAAAAAGAAAATGCGTTCTCCTTCCTTATCGGTATCTTCCATTCTCATTGTCCCTTTGAAATGCAATTCATCGCTATCATCAATCCGGATGACGATAGGCTCTTTTTCTCCTTTTTTGAAGATGCGTAAATAGGCATTTCCGTTATCATCAATGCGCTTTTCAACACGCGTACTATTCTTTCTAAAATTTGGCGATGCAGGTGGTGCTGGCGGCGCAGGTGGAGCAGGCGGTGCAACAGGAGGCGCAACACTATTAAAGTGCGGTGGAGCAGGCGGTGCTGGTGGCACGGGAGGAACTGGGATTTCTCCTAATAGTTCCACTACATAATCTTCATAGGATTCTAATTCCTCTTCTGGAATCGCTTTACCATCAATTTTTAAAGACTTGATTACACCATCCTTGATTTTTACTGCCACATCTTTATCATCATCCTTTATCTGGATGTTCGATATGCCTTTCATATTAGGAAGGGTATCCAAAAAAGCGAAATGTTCTAGTCGGGGTGTTTCTGTTTCAATCGGTGCTTCTGTGTCTGCTTGAAAAATACCTGTAGCAGAGTAAAAGCAAAGTGCTACTAACAGCAAGCAGGTGGCTGTCAATTTTTCCATAATACTAGATTTAGATTGCGGGTGATTTAATATGCGCTGTACGCGCTGTAATAGTTGTTTTTTTGTGCCAAAAAGTGCCATTGCTAATTGTGGCGTAGGCGTATTTTGTAATTCTTGTAAGCGCACTAAAGACTTAGCATAAGTCAGCGAATCATTGCAAATACTCAAGGCTAAGTCATCGCAGCAATTCTCCCGTTCTGTGCGGATATTAGCGGACATCCACCATACCACAGGATTGAAAAAGAACAAAACCTCAATGATGGATTGCACAATATTGATTAAGTAATCGTGCCGTGCGATATGTGCCAATTCGTGTGCCAAAATAGCTTCTACCTGCTCTGGTGTTAGCGCATTGATAGTGCCAATCGGTAGCAAGACTATCGGTTTGAAATAGCCTAGCATCATGGGCATATTCGTGTGAGCAGACTCTAGGAGTGGAATTGCTTTTCGAATACCCAAGTGGGTAGAAAGGGTTTGCATTTTAGCCGTCCAAAAGGCATCCTGCAGTGGTTGCGATTGCGTACGTAATAGGCGAATTTCTACGAAAGAAAAGAGCAAACGCGCTACAAAAAATAAGAGTCCAATAAACCAAAAACTGCTTACGAGATTGATGTGCGTGTCAAAAAAATCAAGCCAGTGTTGAACGCCATGTAGTAAATTTACGGGTGATTCCTCTATCTGATGTTGAAAAGTAATTAGCGTTTCACCGGCCTGATATGTCAATTCTTGGATTGGATGTACACTGCTTTGATACAGTTGTTTGAATGTGAAAATAGCGGCTGCTAACACCCCAAATAAAGCAAAATTGCTCATCCAGTAGCGCGTAGTAGCCGATTTTTTCCGTGTGAAATGTAATAGGACAAAGAGCAATAAACCTATCACTAAAGCCTGCCAAAGCGAATGCACAAGCGTCCAACCTAAGGCATAAGCAAATTCTTCTGATATATATTGATGAATCATTTTTCTGATTTACAATTCAAATTATCGAGTTTCTGAATATAAGGAATTTGTAAAAAGTAAATCTTCCATTTCGACAAAGTATTTAAGGGCTAAGTGGTTCATTTTAAACGTGTTCTTAAATACTTTGGCTCTGGAAATGGAAGATTTATTTTTTACAAACTACTAGGCTACTCTTCCTCCATTTTCTTTATCAATGCCTTTATTTCATCCAATTCTTCATTGGAGGCTTTGTGGTTGCCTAAAGCTTGCATTACCAAGCGCATCGCAGAGCCACGAAACGCTTGATTTACGAGTTTATTGACCAAGGTATTTTGCGTCGCTTCTTCTTCTATATTTGCTGAATAAATATGGCTTCGGCTACTGGTGTCCCGTTCTACCAAGCCTTTTTCTGTCATGATTTGCATAATCTTTAGAGTCGTTGTATAGCCAACTTCGCGCGCCTCATTTAGCTTTTCATTTACAATACGTACCGAAGTCGGGCCGCCTTG
>CALGLY010000438.1 GCA_937959095.1 uncultured Saprospiraceae bacterium | reverse complement strand
TAAACAGTTATGCTTGTCTTTTTGTCTTGTAATTTCGTTAAAAATACTCGTCGTAGCTAAGGCTATGCCTGTGTTTTTTGCCTCATTACAAAACAAAAATCCTACACTTAACTGTTCATTTAATTCATTCTTCATTACTTATATGCTATAAACTAGACAAAACAAGAATTTTTTTTATCATTTTTTGTCTTTGTTTAAAATCACAAAAAGCAAAGACAACGCGTATTATATAACTGTATAAATTTACAAGGCATGCAAAATGTATTTTTTTGCTGTATCATGCTATGCTGCATGGTACAGGTAAAAGCTAGTATTGTTATTCCTCCTCAAAACCTAGGTGATTTAGAGCAAAGTGCAGAAATAGTCGTGTATGGTACTATTACTGGACATCTCCTAGAGAAAGCACATCTCAATTCGTTTCAAATTATTCAATCTTTAAAAGGTAATCTTTCCACAGGCGATGCTATTGTGGTAGAAGAGTATGCCAAAAAAATTGGTGATATGATACAGGATTTGTTAGGCGATACGAATTATAAAATAGGTAAAAACTATTTACTCTTTCTATCTAAAATGGATAATGGCTATTACAAATCGAGTCTTATGGCTTTGAGTGTTTTTGAAGAAGTTGTGCTAGATGGTAAGCGTGTATTTGCTCATGAAGCTGCTTTTCAAGAATTATGTATTGTGGGCGTAGAAGAAGTCGATTTTGATGGACTTCGAGCGGTATATGAATTAGAACCCATGCTTCATGCACTGGATAGAACGATTAATTATAATATTCCTTGGGACAATATTACGGCAGGAATCACAGCGCATTATAGCGAATGGGAAATGCCTAACCATATGCCTAAAGACGAAATAGAAAGCGAAGACGAAAAAGGAGCCTGCCCCAATCCTGCTCCTTCGCATTGTACTACTATGGTAGGCAGTCCAAATGGTACAGGAAGTAATGCTCCTGCCAAATTTGTGACCAATGCATGGACAGTACGCGTGCCAGTGAGTGCGGATGATGATCCTAGTAATAGCAATAATATTGTTAATTTGCAAAGTGCGATCACTAACCTAAATGCTATACCAGGTATTACTATTAGTTATGGAGGAATAGATGCTAGTGCAACGACTATTAATTGTGCAGACCCCAATGGAACGATTCTTGGATGGGCTGGTGTCGCTACGAATACGGCTTATGTCCTATTCGATGATCCTTGCAATAATATTCCGAATATTGCTCCTGGCTGTGGAGCAGGTATCTTGGCTGTAGGTGGAGGATTTACATCTACTGTAGAAACTCATACAGATGCTTGTGGCAAAGTTTGGAAAAACCGCTTTTACCCATATCTACTTATGAATAATGGAATTGGTTGTAAAGGAGAATATGATTACACGGCAGTTATTATGCATGAACTGATACATGGTTTGGGACTAGGGCATATTTCGGGCTCTTGTACTTCTTTGATGAATGCATTCCTTTGTGCCAGTAATAATTCTTCCAATGCGCCCAATTATGGTATTACATCACTTGATGAACAATGTATTGAATGGATGTACAATGCTGGTGGAACGCCTCCTCCAACTAGTATTAGTGTCAGTCCAAAGCTCTACTTGCAGGGCGCTTTGAGTGGTAGTTCTATGCATACAGATTTAGTAGATAATGAAATATTGCCCACACAAGAACCTTATGGTATTGATAATAAATTGATAACAAGAACCTTAGTTGGAATTGTAGACTGGGTGGTAGTAGAAATTAGAGATGGACAGGATAATACAAATATCTTAGCACGCCAAACTGCCTTATTGAAGCCAGATGGAAGGGTAGTGGATACTAATGGTTTTTCGCCACTTTCTTTTGCTTTGTCGCCAGGTAATTATTTTGTAGCAGTACGCCACCGCAATCATTTAGGTATAATGACTGCTACTGCTATTGCTTTAGATTAAATAGACTACTTATACTAATCCATAGTTAAAAGTTGTATTATAGCTTTTAACTATGGATTAGTATTAGAGTATATTTGAAAAAACCAAACATACTTTAAGGAGGAAAGTGCTTTCTAAAGGAGGAGTTGTCCTTTCATCTATGGCTGATTATAAACTCAACGTTATTCCTACGTTTACTTGTGGACGGAGTCCAAGATCAAGCATAATATTATTATTTCGCCTTTCATCCAGAGGTTGTGCTGGATTATCATAATAGGTATATTCCCAAGTGGCAGTCATAAATTCTAAGGGAATTTTAGTTATCATAGCTAATCGTTCATTAATATCGATTTTTAATCGAGGAATTAGATTTAGCCTATTATTTATTTGAAATATGCTAAAAGGAAAAAAACTAGAGACCTTTGGTTTTATATGAGAATAATGGAATTGAGGACTTATTCCCATACTGCATCCTATATGTAAGTTTTTGCTTTGAATAAAATACTTACCTTTTTCCCACCTTAGAATGAAATTCATGGTATGCTGATTTTCTCCTGCTATAGGATATATTTCATCTTCAAGGTAGTTGATAGTCTGTGCATCTTCTTTCCTATAGTGTAGCCCAATAATGGAATATTCATTAAACCAATTGGCTTTATTTACAGCAGTTAGACTAAAACCTAGGTATACTTCTGGACTGGTGTTAAGGCTAAATATTCTTAAGTCATTTCCAATGATAGTGGTACTGTTTATTGCTTCCAAAGTCGGTAGATAATTTAAATAGAATCCTACGGACTGCTTGGAATCTGTCTGTTGGGCGTAGATTGTAGCGGTAAAGAAAATGCTTAGAGCAATTAGAAAAAGAGGTAGTGCAGAGAAGACATACTTCATACTTAGAGAGGAGGTTAGGTGATGGAATGCTTATAGAACGGAAGAAGACTTGTCTTAGTATTTAAGACGTTTTAGGGAGCAGGCAAAAAGAGCGAGTAAAATTGGTAGATTATTTTTTACCTGCTCCCTTTTTATATAAGGGAGTTTGTAGAGAATAACCTACCAGTTCGACAGAGAGAATTTTTCGCGTAAAGAATTTAAAAAATCGTTGCATAGCCATAGTTACGGAACTATTTTTTATGTTTTTTAGGCGGACAATTATCCTGTCCAACTGGTAGATTATTT
>CALGLY010000437.1 GCA_937959095.1 uncultured Saprospiraceae bacterium | reverse complement strand
TGCGGTTGGTTGGGGTTTCCCTTAGCAAAATTGCTGCTAGAAAAAGGACACGAAGTAAAAGGCTCGACGACGACGGCTGCGAAACTACCTTTATTACGCGAAGCGGGAATTGAAGCACATTTACTCAAAATAGATGGTCGCACAGATAGTAAACTCAAGGACTTTCTAAAAAAAAGTGAGTTACTAATTATCAATATCCCACCCAATCGCCGAAATCCGACGGTAGAACAAGCACATCCTATGCAGATCCGTTTATTGTTGACGAAGGCGATAGAAGCAGGAGTTGCTAAAATCATTTTTGTAAGCTCTACAGGTGTTTATGGCAATGAAAATAGGGTAGTGACGGAAGAAGACACACCCCGACCGCAGCGTGCAAGTGGTAAAGCATTAGTACAAATCGAATGGGCTCTGCAAGCAGTCGAAGAAGTGCAAGTCACCATAGTTCGTATGGCTGGTTTGGTAGGAGGAACGCGTAAAGCAGGTCGATTTTTAGCAGCTAAAAAAGACGTACCAAATGGTAATGCGCCGATTAATCTCGTACATCAAGCGGATTGTATTGGCATTATTGAACAAATAATCGCACAAAATAAATGGGGTAAAATCTTCAATGTTTGTGCTGATGAACATCCTACTCGGCGTGCATTTTATATCGCACAAGCAGAAAAAGAAGGACTAGAAGCACCCACCTTTTTATCTGATACAATGCCTTTTTTTAAGATTATTTCCAATGCCAAAGTAAAGCGAAGTTTAAATTATAGCTTTCTCTATCCTAATCCTATGAAATTCTAGGAGCTTCTACGTTCAAAGATTGCGTTCGATGGCATTTAATCGTAGTTTTGCGCCTCAAAAAAAGCAAGCTATGGTACGATATTACAAAAAACGAGATGGACGAGTGCAGGAGCTGGAGACGCTTGAGCCTGCTTGCTGGATCAACATTTCCCCGCCTTTCAACCAAGAAGAATTAGAAGAACTAGCCCTAAAATTCGAAATTCCATTCGATTTCTTAACCGATTCCTTGGATATTGATGAACGATCTCGCTATGAGCGCGAGGAAGATATTCGCCTTATTGTTATCAATATACCACAGCTCAATGAAGAGCGAATGGAGAACGACCCCATTTATATTACCGTCCCGATAGGTATTGTGCTGACACTGGATTATGTCATCACGATTTCTTCCTACGAAAATTCGGTATTGCAACTCTTTTTAGACGGGCGGGTCAAGAATTTTAATCCTTCTAATGAGCAATTATTTGTGCTGCAAATCCTTGAACAAACGGTACTGCGTTACTTGAATAGTTTGAAGCAACTGAATGTGCGCCGTAATTTAATAGAGAAAGAACTCTACAATTCGAGCCGAAATAGAGAATTAAAGGAATTATTGAGTATCGAAAAGAGCTTAGTTTATTTTCTCAATTCTTTGAGTTCAAATGAATTATTGAAAATGAAAATGAAGCGGGTTGATTTTCTAGCGATTCGTAACGATGAAGAACTCACCGATCTTTTTGAAGACATCATTATTGACAATAGCCAAGCCTTGGAAATGGCGAATGTCTACACCAATATCCTAAATGGGACAATGGATGCTTATAGCTCTATTATCTCTAATAACTTAAATGTTGACGTACGCCGCCTTACCCTCGTGACCATCATCTTGAGCGTGCCGACTTTCATCGCAAGTTTTTATGGAATGAATATAGATTTACCACTGGCTGATTCGCCTTATGCTGTGTTCTACGTCATTTTACTTTCCGTAGTTGTTAGTTCTTTAGTGGCGTGGTATTTCCAAAGAACACGTAAGTTTTGATGTTCTTTGATTAATAGAATTTACGCGAATGCTATAAAAAATAAGAGCCGCCTAGTATTGTAGCTAGACGACTCTTACTTTTTAAGCTTTTTTGGCCTTCGTTTTTGGTTTTATAATGTTAATCTTTCCATCATCGCCATACAGCTCTTTCGACTTTTTATTATAAGCCATAGCTGCTTCTTCTGCGGTGGCAAACATACCAATATGGACAGACTTTCTATTTATGGAAATGACCGCACGGTAGCGATTATTTTCTTTATAAACTCCAGTATATCCAATTTGACTGCTTGTCTTTCGCTTTCTGCTGGCAACTGCACGGGAACGATAGACTAAATTTTCTAAGCGACAATCCAGTTTATTTCCATTCTTTGCGCCTACTAAATTTGCTGTTTCTGTTTTTGTTTTACTCAAAAAACGTTCTGCAATCAGTTTGTGCAAGTAAATGGTCTCTGTTTTGTAACTGCCATCGGCTTTTTTCCAAGTTTTTTGAAAAAAAGCACAGCCGCTAGAATGCTTTCGTAGATTGTTGATGAAATCAACTTTTTGCAAGTAAGGATCGTTTGTTAAATGCTCATAAACATGATCATCTAAAAGAACGTCGTTATCTGCATTTTTTAACTTTACTTTGTATAACACTTTTTTAAATTGTGGTTTAGGTAGAAAAATATGTTTACTTAAACATAAAGGCGAAAGCCTAAACATCAAGAACATTAGTACTATATTTTTTTAAAATATGCCTTAGATTTCTGAATTTTTGTTAATAGGAGTAGTTATTAGACGAAAATAACGCAACAAATGGTCTTTTATAAAAGTTAAATAACTAAATAATAATTTAAGGAGATACGAAACGCTAATTTATGTTTATTAAATTGAAAAAGCAAACAAACGCACTAAAAAAAGTATTTACGTATGTCACATAATTTCTTTATGCAACGCTGTTTTGATATAGCGAGGAAGGGAGAAGGAAACGTATCACCTAATCCTATGGTAGGAGCAGTCATCGTGCATGAAAACCGAATTTTAGGAGAGGGCTATCACGAAGAATATGGTAAAGCACATGCAGAAGTAAATGCGGTGGCTAGTGTAGCTAAAGCCGATCTTAAATTATTGTCAGAATCTACGATTTATGTATCTTTAGAACCCTGCTGTGTCTATGGGAATACGCCACCATGTACAGAGCTTATCCTAAAACATAAAATTCCACATGTAGTAATTTCTTATATAGATAAATCATTGGGAGACAATGGTAAAAGTGTCCACTTGTTACGAGAAAAAGGAATAAAAGTAACAACAGGAATCCTTGAAGCAGAAGGAAAAATCTTAAGCGAAGTAAGAGATACGTATACGCAAAAGCAACGCCCTTATGTGGTCTTGAAATATGCTGTCAGTCGAAATGGGTTTATGGCTAAAAAAGACGAACAAATATGGCTTAGTAATTCTTATAGCAAGCGATTAGTTCATAAATGGCGTAGTGAAATAGGAGCAATTTTAGCAGGCACAAATACGCTTAAAATAGATAATCCTCAGCTAAATAATCGCCTATACTTCGGTGGTCAACCTTTGCGAATTTGTCTGGATCGGAGACTCGAATTACCTAAAAATGCATCTGTTTTAGATGATTCAGCGGACACAATAATTGTGACAGAGAAAAAATCGCTTATTTCAGATGAAACAGCCATTTTAACTCTTGATTTCGATGGAAATCTATTGAGGAATATTCTAGATTATTTACATCAGCAAAAGATTAATTCCGTATTAATAGAAGGCGGTGCAAAAACCATAGATTATTTCATAAAAGAGAACCTTTGGGACGAAATTAGAGTGTTGCAAACCGATCGAGTAATAGAATCTGCTGGAATTGCTAGCCCTCAATTAACTGCTCCTTTGGTGAGAAAGCTGCAAATTGATACCGATGAACTGTTAATTTATCGAAATGCATCCTAGTACATGGTTAAACCTATCTTAAAACATCCCTTTCAATGACTATAAGATATAGCAATATTGTTTTGCAATTACTATTTTTGCTTTATAATGAAGAGACATACTTACTATGTGAGCAAACTAGAATATTACTTTGAAGGAAACTTATAAAAAGCATGAAAGGGAAAGGACTTATTATCTGTATTATCTTTACAATGTTTAGCATTACTATTTTTGCTCAACAGACTGCGACTACTAATACTTCACAAATCGAATGGCTTTCATTTGAAGAAGTGGAAGAAAAAATGAAAGTCGAAAAAAAGAAAATGATAGTGGATATCTATCGAGGGGGCTGCGAGTGGTGTAGAAAGATGGACAAAGAAACCTTTCAAGAACCAAGTATTATAAGCTATATCAATGACCATTTCTACGCAGTGAAACTCGATGATGGATCGCAAGAACCAATCACTTTTCAAGGGGAAACCTACGAATTTTCGAAAAAAGGAAAGCATGCCCATCATGAGCTAGCAGTCAAAATTACTGGAGGAGAACAAGGGCTTCCTTCGATTGTCTTCTTAGATGAAACCCTAAATGTTATTCAAAGTTTTAGTGGTTATAAAGAACCAGTAGATCTTGAAAAATTGATGCGATATTTCGCAGAAGATCATCATAGAAAAATCCCTTGGGCGTATTATGAGGCTAGTTTTCAGCCACGCTTGAAGGTAAATGCTGTGTCTGCACGCCCATCAAAAGATTAAAGAACTAGAAAAGGGTACAAGTATCAGAGAAATCTTCTGATACTTGTCCTTTTTACTAAAGAACCTAAGCCACCAGATTCTTCAAGCACTCCAAGGCTCTACCACTATCCAAGGCTTCTTGCGCTTCTGCAATGCAATCTATTAACGTTTTTTCTGAGTGAATACAATGAATCGCTAAACCTGCATTGGTCGTCACGACATCTACCTGGGCTTGCGTGCCATTTCCTTCCAATATATTTCTGAAAATACGTGCGGCTGCCTCTATCGTGCTACCACCATATAAATCAGATTGTCGATAGTACGGCTTCTTAATATCTGTAGGCGTAATAAGCTGTTCGCTATAGTGTGTTCGCACCTTGAACGGACTCGTAAGCGAGACTTCATCATAGCCATCCATTGCGTATACAATAGCGAATTGCTTCTCGGATTGTTGCAAAATATATTGATACAGTCGCCCCAATTCTAAATTGAACACTCCAAATAATTGATGCTTTGGCTGTGCTGGATTCACCAATGGGCCAAGCATATTAAAGAACGTTTTCACCTTTAATGCTCTACGGATGGGCGCGACTGCCTTCATAGCAGGGTGGAAGAGGGGTGCGTGAAAGAAACAAATATTTGCCTTATCTAATTGTCGTAGGAGCGTGTCGCGATCATTGGTGAATTTATAACCCTGTTCCTGCAAAACATTGGAAGAACCACTCACGGAAGAAACGCTATTATTTCCGTGTTTTGTGACGGGATAGCCTGCCCCAGCCACTAGGAAGCTCGAAAGGGTAGAAATATTGAAGGTGTCCTTACCATCGCCACCTGTCCCTACTATATCAATGGTTTCGCGTCCTTCCAAATCAATGGATAAGCAGAGTTCTAGCAAGGCATCTCGAAAGCCCTGCAACTCATCTACGGTAATCGCCCGCATCAGATAGACCGTCATAAAAGACGCAATCTGCGAGGGATTATAATTTTCATTAGAAATATTCAGTAATACCTCACGTGCTTCTTCGCGGGAGAGATGCTGATGTTCGAATAATTTTGATAATATCGTTTTCATTCTTTCTTTTAGATTTGAGATATAAGACCCGCCTGACTGTCGGACAGGGTTGAACCTTGAGTCTTTTTACTATATTTTTTCTTGCAATGCTTCAAGAAATTTTCGAGCATGAGCATTCCATTTTCTGTCATAATGGATTCAGGATGAAACTGAACGCCATGCACATCATATTCTTTATGACGCATTGCCATGATGATGCCGTCGGTATCTACTGCCGTTATTTCTAGACAATCGGGTAGATTTTCTTTCTGCACTACCCACGAATGATAACGGCCTGCTATAAATTCATCTGGCACTTCATTGAAAATAAATTCTGTTCGATCCGTCACATACATCGGCGATTCGATGCCGTGCAAGACTTGATCGAGATTATAAATAGAGCCACCAAACGCTTCTCCAATGGCTTGATGCCCCAAGCAAACCCCTAAAATGGTTTTGCTAGATGAATAGCGTTGCAAGACTTCGGGCATAATTCCTGCTTCCGATGGTACACCTGGCCCAGGTGATAGCACTATGACATCATAGGCATCTACTGCATCTATAGAAATCGCATCATTTCGGATGACATCTACGGAATACTCCAATATTTCCTGAATATATTGGACTAAATTATAGGTGAAACTATCGTAATTATCGAGGACTAGAATTTTCATATCATTTTTTTTTTGAGACCGTCCTTCGGACTGCGAGATGCGAGACCATCCCTTCGGGATTGAGAGAAGAGAGATTATGACAATAAATAACTATCATTTTAGTCTCTCTTTTCTCAATGAGCAAAGCGAATGATCTCGCATCTCGCAGCCTGTCCGTCTTTGGCGGACGAAGCGGTCTCCTTAAATATTCTCGGCTTCGCGTAGGGCTTTTGTCAATGCACCAAGTTTATTATTTACTTCTTGTAGTTCGTTTTCTTCTACACTTTTGGATACAATACCTGCTCCTGCTTGATAGAAAAGGCTATTGTTTTGGCTGAAAAAAGAACGAATCACAATGGCTTGGTTCATATTGCCATTAAACTCAATGAAGCCAATCGCGCCACCATAGTAGCCTCGATTTTGGTTTTCATATTTATTAATCAATTCAATTGCCTTGTACTTGGGCGCACCCGAGAGTGTACCCGCAGGGAAGGTATCCCCGAATACTTGTATCGGATTGGTACTTTCATCCAAATGTCCGATGACTTTGGAGACCAAATGGATAACATGGCTGAAATATTGAATTTCCTTTAGTTCTTCTACCACTACTTTAGTGGAGTGTCTGCCGAGGTCGTTGCGTGCTAAATCGACAAGCATGATGTGCTCGGCATTTTCTTTTGGATCTTTACTAAGTAGGGCGGCACGGCGGGCATCTTCTTCATCGTCGCCGCTCCGTTTGTACGTTCCTGCGATTGGATTCACGCCGGCAGTGCCGTCTTTCACGACCATTTGTGCTTCGGGAGAAGAACCAAATATTTTGAAATTACCATAATCAAAATAGAAGAGATAAGGCGATGGATTGATGGAACGCAAAACGCGATACACTTGGAAATCATCTCCTTTGAATTGCTGCTGAAATTGCCGCGATAGCACAAGCTGAAAGACATCACCGACTTGGGAGTGTTGCTTCCCGATAGTAACGAGATTTTTGAATTCGTCATCGGTGAGATTACTGGTTTCTTTACCT
>CALGLY010000436.1 GCA_937959095.1 uncultured Saprospiraceae bacterium | reverse complement strand
CTTCCTCTATTTCGGACAACCAATCCGCAAAGCCTTGTCCTTCTATCTGTTCTTTTTCTTCATCAAATAGAATACTTGGGGCATCTTTGAAAACGGCTTTCTTTTCTGTATAAACAGAAGCACTCAAGAAGTTATATTTCGCTTTTATTTTAGTCAATATGAAGGTAAGAGTGGCTTCTGACAAATGGGGGGCTAAGGAAATTACTACGATTCCTAATTGCATACAAGCCCAAAAAAGCAAGATAGCTTCGGAGTGTATTTTACTACAGATTATTATTTTATCTCCTTGCTTCAGTCCTTCTTGTTGTAGTGCTTGCATAATAGCATATACAATTTCGTCGCACTCCTCATAGGTCAATTCACTCTCATCTTCCAAGGCTATTAATGCGTTATTATCGGAAAAAAATTTGACTGCTTTTCTCCAAAGTGCTTGCAAATGTTGTGCTTGTTTTGGAATTAAATACTGCTGTGTCATCAGGTACGATTGCAGTCTTAAGGCATCCTCCTGAATAGGGACTACTTGCAATAATCCGAGTGTTTCTAATTTTCCTAGTTCTTTAATGATTTGAGTTTGTTGAATGTTAATTTGAGCTTCTATTTCAGCAACCGTCATCCCTAGTTTTGCTAAGTAGATGATTTTAGTTGCTAAATCAGACAAGGCGAATTGATCTAAACCTTTGATTCGCTCCATATAAATAGGGTGTCGCTCAAATAAGTATCCAACAGAACCATCTAAATAGGCATAATCAATCTGTACAATCTGCTGATGTAAATTGATGTTTAGTAAGGAATTAATTAGAATTCTAGCATTCCCAATATCAGATATATCTTTGTATGAAAACGGGGATAAGGCTGCTTGTTCCCAAAGTTTTGAGAGAATAGCAATCAGGGCATTATAGTCCTTATTATCAGGTGCTGAAACTAATGGAATAGAGTCTTCCTTAGGCATATCATTTGCCATAAATAGGGCAGGTTCTGAAAAAACATAGCCTTTCCAATTCGTATCCTTAAATAGATATTGAAAGGCTGCTGCATAATCTGTGCCATGTATTTGTTTACACCCTCTATCGAAATAAGGTTCTGGTTCAGAGTTGGTTAAATGAACATGAGGAAATAAAATTGCACCATCCTCTCGCACGATTCGCGTCAGTTCACTCAATAATAAATGTTGATTGAACCGATGAAAGGTATCCAAACCTACAGAAAATGCAATACTGTTATCATTTAGAGGTAAAGGTGCATTTAAATCACAGAATAGGATGCGGACATTCTCGCATTCTTTCAACCAAAAATGAAAACCTTTATAGCCTAATACGTCCTTATTTCCTTCCCATATTGTTAGAATGGATTGCTCAGGGAATAAACCTGAAAGCAAATTCGTAAACCAGCCTGTTCTATCCCATAAATTTAAAATCGTATCACCTGGCTGCACTTGTTGTTGCAGCGTTTTTAAAAATGGATAAAGGGTTTTTGTAGCTTCATTGAATGGTTGAAAACAAGCATACACATCATACACAGGCCGACGGCCTTTTTGCTCCAAAAACAACTCATATTGAGCAGTATCCTTGATTTTTTCTTGAAGTTGTTGCTGTTTTACTTCTAGAATTTCATTTGAAAATATATCTAATTCATTAAAAAAATGAAGATTATCCAATTGAGGCATTAGCTCAAGCATTTTCGGCTTGAATAGTTTATTTGAATTCATCTTGCTTCAGGTGTTCATTTTATTATCCAATTATTGATCTACTTTTTCTGCAATAGATAAGTCTATAAGTGAACAGAAAGGGGGTGAAAACACGATTTTGGTAGGTTATTTCTTACCTGCTCCCTTATCTCAAAACAAAGTGGAGTAATACCAATCCATATCCAGTTTAACAGAACTTTTGAATATGGATTGGTATAATTATGTAAACGTGAAATGTTTGATGGAAGTTACATTTTTTACTTTAGAATTAGTAAGGATAGTGAAACAAATGTGTTATTATAATATATTTTATTTAAAAAAAATGGATTAAGATGGAGTGATAAAGAATAATAAGTTCAATCTGATTATTTCAATAAAAAAGCACTCCAGAATAATACAACTTTTGGATGTGGATTGGTATTAGTAACAGTTCAAGTTATACCAAATCTCCATCCTTCCAATTCTTCTGCATTTCTTTCAGTTCAAGTTCCTCGTTCTCTGGTTCACCACTCGGCAATTGTACACCGCCGCGCATACGCCACATTTCGCGTTCTATTTCTTCCTCTTCCCATTCTTGGGTTAAGATATTAGTACCAGGTAATCCAAATACTGAAAAGTAATGAATCATGATACCAATTCCCCAACCCATCATCGGGATATGAAACCAGATTTCAGGCTCCTCATTGAAGTAGGTAAAGGTATTTAAACCTACAAAGAAGAGACCGACCGCGATATAGGTACTGAAATGCTTATAAAATCCTTTCTTGAGTAGCATTCGTTTTTTGGCAGCTTTATAGATTCGATCCTCTTTCATAATGTTATTTTGAGTTAAGGTATTTCATTTTGATAATCTCTGCTATATTCCACGATAAAGCCTAGTAGTTACTCGACGAAAACAATGGAAATTATAAATCCACTACTATGCCCGAATCATAGCCGTGTGCGGAATGCCATCTTCTAGATATTCCTCACCCGTAGATACAAAACCCAAGCGTTCATAGAAATGACATAGATGCGATTGCGCGGAGAGTTTTATTGCTTGTTTCGGATATAAGGCTTCTGTTGCTTCAATAGCATGTTGCATTAGTCCTACGCCTTGTCCTTTGCCTCGTATACTCGCCGCCGTAATCACGCGCCCAATAGCAGGATAGTTTTCATAGATTGTGCCTTTGGGCAGTATTCGTACATATGCCACGAGCGCACTATCTCGTATACCCATTAGGTGATACCCGACTTGATCGTTGCCATCTGCATCCAAATAAGCGCAGTTTTGTTCTACTACAAATACTTCTTGTCGTAAGACCATTATAGCATACAATTCTTGTAAACTTAATTCCTGAAAGATCTTGCAACTATATTCAATACTCATATTGTTATAATTCGTTTTTTATAAAGAATAGTAGGGCGTAAAATTATTGAATAATTGGGTTAATTGTTGTTGTTTGGGGAAATTCTTAGGAGTGCAGCTTGGGTTCTTACCGATAGCCTTGCCAAAGTGACCATTCGTTCTTTTTTTTAAAAGAGTTGAATATCGTTGTCACACTAATTGAGTTGTAACCTTATATGCATGATAAATGGCATGATAGCATAGAGTTGTTTATAAATAAGGGGAGGTTATTTTTTACCTGTTCCCTAAGAAGTTGTTTTTCTCTGTTAATCTTTCAGTTGCTCAAGATTGCCCAACTTTTCCCAAGATTGCTCAAAGTTGCCCAACATGGTACAGACTTCTATTGTAATTTTATGTTTATAAATTTTATCGAAACGTATTGCTTATTGCTGAGGAATGAGGAATAAAAAAACCTTGTTTTTTAGCTAAATATTAGGCGACGTACAAGAATAAATTAGACAATTTTAGACTAGATATTTTTTCTTCTAATAAGGCTTCAAAAACCCTGTCTGCCGTCAGGCAGGCGCGTAT
>CALGLY010000435.1 GCA_937959095.1 uncultured Saprospiraceae bacterium | reverse complement strand
GTGATATATCTTTCATTGTTATTTCTTGGTCCTTATATGTTAAATAAATTACAAGTCTTTGCTGAACATATTGTAGGTGCAATTATATCCATTCAATAAGTTCTATTAAAATTCATATTGCTCAAGTTAGTTAGTTTTTAATTATAGTTCTAAATCGTTCCCAAAATGTCCCTACGCCCATAATCAGTAAAAAGCCATAGATGCCATCTTCAATGGGAACTGAACCGATTCGGACATTCAAAAATTCGGCTGGATTGTAGAGGACAATAGGTTCGGCAGTATAGCCGCCTGTGAGTACGCCATCTACGATTAGGAAAGGAATAATGATGACGAGATAGGAAAAATAAAAACGGGCGCGATAATAATCTGGTAGAAATAAATAATGATAGAGGACAAAGCCGCCCGTCAAAAGAAAGGTAGTGGATGTATATATTTTATCCCAAAATAGAAAACCTCCGAGAAAGAATAAGACTATCAGTGCTTGGCTAATCCGTTGTTCGTAGGGGGCGAGCAGGTCTTTGGCGACATAATAATTGAGGCATTTATAAATGAAAACGCAGCAAAATGGAATGGTGAAAAAGAACGCCCACTCCTCGATGGGTAAAGAAAGAAAACGGATGCCTAAGAAATAAGATTCATTGAAATTCCAGACATTCATGGCTGTAAAAACTACATCCCAGGCGATAAATAATGCCGCAAAAATAGCAATGGCAGGCATCAAATATCGCCAAGAGGTGTAGTAATGCACCCGCTTATCAAAACTCAATAAAAACACAGGTACAAACGAAAAAAGGTGTAGGTACGCATAGAGCCAAGTTGTCTCAAAAGCTGAAATTTGTGCGATTTGTGGCACGTCATAGATGAGTTCATCCGTCACTCGCTCATAGCTTAGCCACTGTATAGCGACCAATATCAAAGGAATTGCGATGACTACAACTTGCGAAAATAACCTCAGATTTCTAGCCTCTTGCTTTGAATATTGACTCATTTCTTTTGGTAAAGGATGTTATAGATGTCTCACATCTACTTTTACAACATATTAAAACTATTCCGCACCGTAGAGCTAAGAAACAACATCGCCTTGCGGCCATCATTCACTCGGATGCGTTCTTCTTTTACTAATTTCACAGGCGCGTGCTTAATCTTTTGGAAGAGTTTCGTGTAATAAACATAAGCCAAATACACGCCTAGCCGCGCTCCTTTAGGCAATTGCACGATACCAATATAAGCATCATCGAAGTCTTTTTTGATATCGGCTTCTATTGCATCTTTATCCGCTTGTGTGAAATTTATGAAATCTACACCAGGGAAATAAACCCGTCCGCGCTCATCGAAATCACTCTTCATATCACGCAGGAAGTTGATTTTTTGAAAGGCCGCACCCAAACTACAAGCAGGTGCTTTCAAGGATTCATAGTAGGTCTCATCGCCATCGCAAAAGACACGGAGACACATCAAACCAACTACCTCTGCCGAGCCATAGATATATTGCTTATACAAAGAATCTTCGTAGGTGCTAAAGTGCAAATCCATCTCCATACTATCCAAAAAGGCATCAATCAATTCGCGCTCGATGCCGTATTTGTGCACTACTTCTTGAAAGGAATGCAATACAGGATTTAGGCTAATACCTTCCTCTATGGCGAGATAAGTATCTTCCCGAAAGCGTGTCAATAACGTTGCTTTTGGAAAATTATGAAAGGTATCTACAATCTCATCCGCGAAGCGTACAAAACCATAGACCGCATAAATAGGCGGGCGCAATTCAGGATCGAATGCCCGGATACCCATCGAAAACGAAGTACTATATCGCTTCGTAATCAATTCACTACAACTTTGACAGACTTGGTTATATAGACTTAGCATTTGTAATCATTTTAGAATGTAGAATCGAAAAGTACAATATGCAAACTTGCATTATTTCCGTTTTCTACATTTGTTATACACCTAATTTTTTATGTATTTCATTAGCCACCACTTGCCCCGAAATCAAGGAAGGTGGTACGCCTGGTCCTGGAGTTGTGAGTTGTCCTGTGAAATAGAGATTCTTTACTTTCTTACTTTTTAATTTTGGTTTCAAAAAAGCGGTTTGCAAAAGCGTATTCGCCAAGCCGTAAGCATTCCCTTTGAAGGAATGATAATCGCTCACAAAATCGCTATGTGCGAAAGATCGCTTATAGATCACCGAATCGCGCACGTTTTGTCCTGTTAGCTTTTCTAGTCTATCCATTACGATATGATAATAACGTTCTCTGATCTCTTCATTGTCTTCCAAATCGGGCGCAGTAGGAATAAGCACAAAGACATTTTCCTTGCCTTCGGGTGCAACACTCGCATCCGTCACCGATGGTACACAGACGTAGAACAGCGGTTGGCTGGGCCATTGCGGATCTTCATAGATTTCTGCTGCGTGTTGTTCGAAGTCTGTATCAAAGAATAGATTATGATGCTTCAAATTTTTAAGCTTCTTATCTACTCCCAAATAGAATAACAAAGAAGAAGGGGCCATTGTGCGTTTGTCCCAATAATCGGCATCATATCGACGCAGGTGTTTTTCTAATAATTTCTGCTCCACATGATGATAGTCCGCACCACCGACTACTACATCGGCTTGGTATTCTTTATCCTGCGTGATGACTTTCGTGGCGTGTCCATTAGGGACATATATTTGTGTTACTTCCTGATTAAGCTTAATCTCTACGCCTTTTTCTTCTGCTAAGGAAAGCATCGCTTCCACGATCTTGTGCATTCCCCCCATCGGATACCAAGTACCGAGCGCCATGTCTGCATAATTCATTAAACTATACAAGGCTGGCGTGTTTTGAGGCGTAGCCCCTAAGAATAATACCGGAAATTCGAGTAGTTGGATTAGCTGAGGGTGAGAAAATAATTTTCGGATGCTGGAAGAGATGGAACTAAACATCTGCAAACGGAACACGCTGGTTAGTATCCGAACATCCACAAACTCAAAAATAGAGAGCGAAGGTTTAGTAACATAGTCACGCATACCGACTTCATATTTATAGGCGGCTTCCTTCAAGAACTGTTCCAATTTTGCCGCACTTCCTGCTTCATATTCCTCAAACATGGCTAGGAGTTCATCCATTTTGGCAGGCACATTCATCACATCATCTTGTCCGAAATGAACGGCATAAGACGGATCGAGGCGCACCAAATCGTAATAGTCGGCTACTTTTTTGCCATAGCGCGCAAAGAATTGATCGAATACATCAGGCATCCAATACCAGCTTGGTCCCATATCGAAGGTAAAGCCTTCTGCTTCAAACTTTCGCGCTCGTCCGCCGGCTATCGCGTTCTTTTCTAAAACTGTGACCGCATAACCCTTATCTGCCAACTCGATAGCTGCCGAAAGCCCTGCAAAACCCGAACCAATAACAATTACTTTCTTTCTCGCCATAATTTTTTTACTGCAAATTATGGTGAATTAACAGCAAGATTTTTTTTTTGTTTAAAGATTTTAATCAAAAAGGTGTGATTTGTTGAACATTTATAATGTAAACAAACGAAAGCCTTCGCCTTAACAATTTGTAGATTTGTTGAGCGAAGGCTTTCGTTTGATTGAATATAGATTGGTATTACTTCAAATAAGACTTCAAGTTATTCATAAATTCGGCTTTCATACTTTCCGTCATGTAGCCCACGCGGGCGTCACCATGATGTTTGCCAGGGAGGACGTATTTTTTAGCATTAGCATTGCCACCAAGTTCTGCTTGTGCTGCGGTGTATGGGTCAAGTTCGCCATAAATGAATAGAATTTCGGAAGCATCCGACTTTAGCCATTTATTGACTTTTTTATTGAGCGAGCCATCAAATTCTAATTTTTCTCCCTCAAACCATACCGCCGACGGTTCGCCTTTCCAGAAATCTAAGTATTTTTTGAAGGGTTTGGTTTCATAACCATAGTAACCATATTGTGTGCCAGCCTGATAGAAATGCGGTGCGTAGAATCGTATCGCACTATCATTCACAAATTCAAATAAGCCACTTGCTAGTAAGTAGTCAAAGAGTATTTCAGCACTTGCATCCTTTGCTGGAATTTTCTCACATTGCGGCGTAAATTGCCAAAAAGAGAAGGGCAATTCTAGTACAGCCATTTCAAAAGCTGCTTCCAAGCCGCCTATTATTTCAAACTTTGAGCCTTTTCCTTTAGCATAGTATTTTAGAAGCGGCAATAATTCATCCTTCGCTTCCAATACGCGCTTCTGATAGTCGAACATATCGTTGCGGCAAGCACTATCACCTACTTTATCTAGGAATTTATAGAAGCGTTTGTCTTTCAAATCATTCTCGAAAGGCGCGACATAAGCCACCGTTGCATCCATATCATCGGGGTAGTAGTAGCGATAGTAAGTCGTGGTTTCGCCACCTTTACTGATGCCTGTATTTATCCATTTTCCTGTATAAATGTCATCTAAAACGGTTTTCACTCGATGTAAATCGGCAGTCAATTGGTCTACATTGAGATATTGCCAATCATCAATATCGGGGCGCGATTTACCAAAGTAGCGATGCTCCACACTTGCATAATTTGCATCCAATAAATCACAAAGTTCCGAGGGGCGTGACTCTAGGGAATAGCCATTGGTATTCAGTACGATTGGTTTATCAAAACCGCGATGTACTAGCAGCACCGTTTGATAGAAATGTCCTTTTGTAGGGTTTTTATGGTCGATGGGTTGTTTGATGCGCAATTCGTAAGTAGGAAAGTCTTGAACAGCTTCTTTTTTTTCAAATTTGGTATAGGCTAAATCATATAAGCGGTCTTCCAAATTGTCTTCTTGGGCGAATGTTGGAATAGTACCGATTAGTAAGCACAGTATCGAGAAAAGAATATTTTGTTTCATTGTTTCTATTTTTTCTGCAAATTACAAAAAAAACTACCTGCTCCATCGTGAATATAGAAAAACAAGTCGCTCGATGTAAGGCAATTTTCGTGGATTTTTTCATCAAATAGCTTATTTTTGAAAAAAAATAATAAATGAAAACAGATTCAAATAACACAACTTTAGCCCTCATAGGAAAAGTAAAAGGACTAAGTAAAAGTGAAACGCATACGTTCCAAAAATTTTCATCCAAAAGTATAACGCTGCTCAAGGGCTTAGGAGTACAAGGAGATGCACATATGGGGACAACCGTGAAGCATCGCTCAAGGGTGGCGCATGATCCCAGCCAGCCCAATTTGAGACAGGTACATTTGATTCATACCGAATTGCATGAAGAACTAAAAGCAAAAGGTTTTGAGGTAGCAGCAGGTGATATGGGTGAAAATATCACTACAGAAGGTTTGGTACTATTGGATTTGCCGAAAGGCAGTATTTTATCTATAGGAACAACTGCGAAAGTAGAGGTGACAGGCTTAAGAAATCCTTGTAAGCAATTGGAAACGATAAAAAAAGGCTTGATGAAAGCTCTTTTAGGTAAAGATAGTAATGGCGAATTAATTCGGAAAGCGGGGATTATGGGTATTGTACTAGAGGGTGGAGTGGTGCAAATTGGTGATGAAATACAAATAGAACTTCCTGAAGAACCCTATATTAAGCTCAAAAAAGTTTGAAAAAAAGCTTGCCAAAAGAATGATAAAAAGGAAACTTTTCACTTCTTATTGAAGTATAAACTTAATTGTAGCTATATTTGTAAAATTACAGAAAAGAAATATGAGAAAATAAGGGCGTGTATTTCTTCCAACAATTAGAAAGATTTGCTTGAAGAAATTTTTATGTAAAAAATCATTAACATGTAAAACCCATCCCTTCAAAGCGTTTTGAACTAATTCTCTAAAAGAACATTCGCCTTTTGTCTTCTTATATTATTGTCATTTTGAAAATGTATACTGCCTCTCAATCACCATTGTATTTCTAAATCAAAGTTTGTCACCGTGTTATTAGAACAAATTAAAGAACCGACCCTTCTTTTAGACAAAGCCAAAGTCCTTCGTAATATTGAACGAATGGCGAAGAAAGCGGAAGAGAGCAATGTTGTTCTCCGACCACATTTCAAAACGCATCAGTCGCGTGAAATCGGACGTTGGTTTCGAGATTATGGCGTTAGTGCAATTACCGTATCTTCCTTACGGATGGCAGCATATTTTGCTGACGATGGATGGGAAGATATTACCATTGCATTTCCCGTTAATGTTCTTGAAATAGACCGATTGAACGATCTTGCTGGACGTGTGAAGCTAAATCTTTTAGTGGAATCGCGCGAGACAATGGAAAAACTAGATGCGGAGCTAAGCACAGCTGTGGATTTCTTCATTAATATTGATATTGGCTACGGCAGAACAGGTATCATGGTCACCGATTTGGATGCCATTGATAGTATTCTGGATGTAAGCGATGTCAGTAAAACACTGAATTTTGTAGGTTTTTACACCCATGCGGGCAATACCTACAAATGCAAGAAGAAGAAACCAGTAACGGATATTTTCAAGCTCTATGAGCATGGAATGATGCGTTTGAAGGAACAGTATGTGATGGATTATCCTGAAATAAAGCTCTCGTATGGCGATACGCCTTCGTGTAGTATTCTGAAGGATTTTTCTAACTTCGATGAAATTCATCCTGGCAATTTTGTATTCTATGATATGCAACAAAAGCACATTAGTGCTTGCTCCATAGATTCGATTGCGGTAGCTATGGCTTGCCCTATAGTAGCCAAGCATGAACGAAGAAGTGAGCTTGTGATTTATGGAGGAGGCGTACACTTTTCCACAGAACGCGCACGTCGTCCAGAAAATGTAGACTACTTCGGTTTGATAGTAGCCTTCAAGAATGGAAAATGGCACGTCAATGAGATGGGAAGCTTCATCAGAGCAATCTCACAGGAGCATGGCGTTATCAAAGCAAGTGAAGAATTGATGGCGAAAGTCAATGTAGGTGACGTTTTAGTCATTCTACCTATTCATTCTTGCATGACTGTTGATGCTATGCCAAATTATCTCACTACAGAAGGAGAGATAATTGAGAAATGGGATGGAAAATAAGAAATAAGGAAGCATCGTCCGCGCGGACTTGAGGCTTGATTATTTCTTTACATAAATAGCTTGCTTCTGCAATGTGCAGAAGCGAGCTATTAGTGTTTTATGGTTCTCCGACAAATCCCGTGAAATGGAGACAAATAATTTTAGCAAAATGAAATAGCGAAGCGGTTGCATTTTGCTAAAATTATTGGTTCTTTGACAATTTTTGCAAATCACGCACAGGTGGACGGTAGACTTTGGCTCGACTGTCCACTAACTACTGCCCAAATGGAAGGCGAGCTTA
>CALGLY010000434.1 GCA_937959095.1 uncultured Saprospiraceae bacterium | reverse complement strand
GGGGGTGTTTGGCTCTTCTATAAAAAACATATCGTCGATGTCTTCGCGTGGCCAAGCCTCATTTTCTAATTCCTTTACCGTTACTAGATAAACGGTATTGCCTGCGGCTTTGCAAGCAGTCAAAAAGTCTTCTCCTTTGAAATAACAGGATACACAGAGAAAAGTCATAGGTGTGCTATTAGGTATAATTGACTATTTAAAATTGATAATCAGATGAAAAATCGTTGTCAATTTTAAATAGTCAATTACTTCTATAAATTATCGTAAAAGTAATATTTCGCCTGTGAGGGTTTCTTCTCTTCCAGCGATTGTATAATTGATGACATAAACGTAAATATCAGATGGTAACTCTTGTCCATCTTCTTCATTATTACGTCTTCCATTCCAGCCCCAACTAGATGTTGAGCCACTAAAATCGGTGGTTTCATATATACTTTGTCCCCAGCGATCAAAAATTGCCATACTTTCTAATGTAATATTTCCTCTAGTGAGGGGATAGAAAATATTATTATCATTTCTACCTGGCGTGAACACATTCGGTGCTGCAATAACCGATTCCTGAACAGTAATCCTAATCATCGCACTCACTTCACAACCAAAATCGTTGATGATAGTAGCTGTATAAGTGATGTCGCCTGGTGTTGCACTAGCTTCGGCAAGAATTATAGCACCTCTGCCTATTTCTGTTCCGTCTATCGTCCAAACAATATTATTATCATCTACTATTTGGTCAGGAAAAACAGAAAGTTGTAAGGCTTCTCCTTCATATACAAATTCAGGGACTACGCTCAAATCATTCGCTAAACGGATCATAATACTATCCACATTGATACCGTCCACTACATCTAAAGTGACAAAATCTTCCTGACTATCACAACGTGCATCATCGGGTCCACCATAGCGATAAACAACGCTAATATCTGTCAAACCTGTTGGCGTTAACGTAATGGTAGAACTGAATCCAACATCCGATGTTCCAGTAGACCATACAAATGTACCATCGCCTGTCGCTGTTGCTGTTATATCAATAGACTCTCCAATACAAACGAGTGCATCCATTGGCTCAACCGTAAAGGTTTGTTGTGGAATGATTACTACTGTCACGGATTGTGAAGTAGGTGGACAATCTTGACTTTCAGCCACTACGGTATAAGTAGTAGTAATGGTAGGTGCTACGATTGGGTCAGCTAAATCAGAGGTAAATCCTTCTGGTTCAGAAGTCCAAGTATACGTAACATCATTTCCAATAATATTATTCAATCGGATAGATTCACCAATACAAAGTTCTGGATTTACCGGCAACTGTAAAGCAGGCGGTGCGGCATTTTCTAAGAAATATCCTGCTCCTCCTGGACACATTTTGTCGGATTGAACTTGTACATTATACATGATGCCTCCCATGGAAGTAACAATACTTTCTTGATCAGTCGGGTCAAGAATATCCTCTGGTTGCCACATATAAGACTCAATGGTTACTTCATCAGGATTCAGTAATTCTACACTCAAAGTGGCGACTTCCCCAGGGCATATCGCATCTTGGTCGGATACAATCTGTATTTCTGGCAGTGGATTCACGACTACTGTAGCGCGTTCCGTACTGATGCATTCGCCATTTCCTGTGATGCGCTCATAAACATATGTACCATCTTCGGGTGGTGAAACAACCATATTGAAAAGGCTATCAGGCGTTTGTTGTCCTGTGAATGGAAACCATTGATGTTCTATATTTGGATATAGACTTGGCTCATATACCTCCGAGGTAAGCACGACATAATTCCCTTCACATATCATGGTATCTAGTGGCATCAGTCCTAAATTTTCAGGCAAAGAATCTACATAAATCATTATGGAATCAATGCTCAGACAAGCCCCATTGGCAGCTTGTGCATAATACATAATAGATGTTTCAGGTGTAGCAAATACTTGTATGCCTAGTGTATCACTCAATGAGCCATCCACAGGAGTCCATTCTGGTAGTATGCCTTCTGGTGTTTCCGCATTCAGTCTCAAGTCTAAGGTGTCGCCTAAGCACATAGAAAGGGAATCTATAGGTTGCATTAAATCATCTACAAATTCTACTTTTATTTGAGTTACATCCACTTGCACCCGCTCCGTCACATTACAAATACCACGCGAAGCCGTCACGCCATATGTACCACTTCTTTGAGGCTCGAATAGGGTGTTCAAGTCTTCCTCATCTGTAATTTCATTTGGGCCTACCCAACGATACATCACATCCTCTTCGGGCGTATCAAAACTCAGTTGTAGGATTTCTCCTTGGCAAATAGCAGTATCAGAGACCACACTCACTACTGGTGTTTCAAAAACCTCGACTAACACACTATCTACTGAAGTAACAGGGCAGTTGCCGTTTCTTACACTCACAAAATATTTCGTCGTTACAGCGGGGGTGACACTAGGATTCCCTTCCGTAGAAGTAAATCCTGCTGGAATGGATGTCCAAACATATTCGTTTTCATTAGAATTATTAGGATTGCCTAATATCGGACTTGCTCCCACGCATATTTGTATATCGTCGATGACTTCAAAATCGGGAGCAGTTTGTGGAAGCACCGTCAAGGTTGTTCGATCAAAAGCAGGACAAGTAGGTGCATCAAGTTGCACTGTAATATCAAATGTGCCTGCGGTAGTTGCAGTCACAATTGGGTTTGGACAATCGGTACAACTAAGTTCTACTCCTTGTGGTGCATTCCATTCATAGATAGCTCCCTCAAAATTACTACCAGCTTCTAGTTCAATACTTTCATTCAAACAAACCGTAATATTCGGTTCAAGATCAATACCAAATACTTGCACTTGTACCTCTACTGTATCCGTCACACAAATTCCTTCTACTATTGCTCTATAAGTTGTGCTTTCTTGAGGCGTAGCGATAGGATTCGGACAACGCGTACAGGATAAACTCTCCGCAGGACTCCAAATAATATCATCAATAGTCGTCTCTAATTCCAACTGAACAGATTGTCCTGAACAGATAGATGTATCGCGATTGAGAATTTCGTTAGGAATCGGGGCAAGTACATTAGGGTCCGATGGGGACCAATCTACTAAGATGCTATTACTCTCAATAGTATTTGCAAAGTCATTAATTAATATAGCATATACTTCGCCTTCTCGTACATCTATTCTACGAACAAAATTGTCCCCTAATGCACTTGGATTATTAGGAGAAAGGCAGTCAAATTCATCTAGAATAGGATAACGCAATACAGGATGCAAATTGGTTAGTCCTGTGCGTCCTGGAGGTGCTGCCCAAGAACTTCTAATCGGTTGATTTTGTTCGATAAATTGTATAATATCAGCTTGATCTCTACAAGCATTATCGGGCGTGAAAGGTCCCCAAACATTGAAATCAATATCGGATGGTATATCTGCACTTTGTAGTAGGAAACCAAATTTCCCATCTGCTTGTGCTTGTATGGTAAACCAGAAAAAGCCAACTTCTAGCCCTGCATTTTGCCAACAACCAGAATTCCCTCCTTCAACAAGAGTTATATCTTGAAAGCCTTCTTGAAACACAAATAAGGATGGTACACCTCCCTCTTCTATACAGCCATTCAATGGGTTGCAAAGGGCATCTTGCAAGGAGGGTGAAATAGCACAATCTGCTTCATCTATGATAATATCAAAATCCATACATCCAAATGGATTTGCGATTACAATAAAATAGTTGCCCGGCTCTGATAAATCCACCGATGAAATGGAACTAGATTCTTGAGAAATAATACAATTTGCATTTGGGTTACTTGGCAATGCATCTAACACCATAATACCTGTACCTTCACTTGCGCCATCTAAATTTATAGAAACACAAACATCCCCAGGGGAATTGTATCGTAGAATATGTTCTGGTCCATTTAGAAATAAAGGACTTCCACAAGCGGTTTCGCCGAAGGAGGCAGGCACACCACAAGTCGATAAAGAACGAATAAAAGGTAATTCTTGAGGAACTCTAGTAATCCTATCTTCACTGGTCGGAAAACAAAGAGCTGCTTCGCATTGCCATGTCAATTCAAAACCTGCTTGCTGCGTAGTATTATCCGATTGGAAACGAATAGTAACGCAATCGCTCTCGGTTTGTACAGGAAAATTAGCACTAGTACTGGAACCTGTGACTCTTGCAAGTACCGGTTCATTTATACTATTTCCGGCATGAATAGTAATAAAATCAAAATTATTTTCTAAATCGAATTGCTCAAACTCCAGTAGTATACAAGAATGTGGACTACTCGGGCAAATCGTATAGGATAAATCTTCATTATTGGCATAATCGCCATCCAAACCTCCTGAATCGAATAAAGTACCTCTACAAGCATCTGTAGAACTTTCTTCTCCCATTATTACTTCATTCTTTTCTTCTATACAAATAGCAAAGTCCCCTGCATTCGGAATAGCAGAAGCCGTATAGTCATTCACGCGAAGAATAAATTGCTGTCCAGCAGGGAGATTGGAGATTGAAAAAGTAACACTACCTTCTCCATTATCCGCAGAAACACAACCTAATTCTGATAAATTCCCACAGTTTCCTCTATAAAAAGTAAGTTGTGGATTACTCATCGCTTCACCACTCGTTCCATTATTTGCGCCTTGCACCGTAATGAAGTAGGTTTCTATACCCATAGCCGTCGTGAATGCAAACCAAACATCGCGCTGCGTGCCACCACTGACAAAACAAGAAGGCGTTCCACCAGTATTGGATGCTGTAGCTCCAAGATTGCTGAAAATATTACTAGTTTCGCATATTGGAGCAACTCCTAAATCAATTAATCCGCTACATTCATTATTTGCTGGTTGTGCAAAAGCAGATAGATAAGAGATACTTATAAAAAAAAGGATTAGTTGAAGGTACTTCATTTGTATTAGTATAAGTTTGATAAAGCCGTGTTAAATCTAATATATAACGACGAAATCACTTTGAAAAGTGAGGCTCTATGATAAATTTTAAGCTAAAGCGAATAAAAATCGATAGTTGCACACATTTATAGGCGTTTAACTGTTTTTATCCCAAGATGCCAAATTTGTCAGAGAACGAAAAGCGATAATCAAATAGAGATTTTATCAAATTGTCGTACTCAAAAATCAAAAGTAGTGAAATTTTAATACTTTGAAAGAAGTACCC
>CALGLY010000433.1 GCA_937959095.1 uncultured Saprospiraceae bacterium | reverse complement strand
ACTGCATAAAAAATAAGCGACATATCCAGACCTGTCTGCCGACAAAGGCAGGTAAGCCGTTCATTTTTCATATTGTCAAAACCGCAAGCTATTGATTTTCAGTTTGTAAAAACTCCCAACAAGCTCTTATTTATCCTATCTTTTTTCAAAGTTATGAAATTAAAACTATTTGTCATATATCCAATAGACCTTATTCACTAATATCTTTTGTGAATAAGGTCTACTATATAATAATCCTCTATTTTAGATTGTATGTTTAGTGGATATTCTATTTTTTAAGATGGAAATAGAAGTATAGAGACTGATTGTTAGTAAGGTAAGATTCCTAATCCATAGTTAAAAATTTCATTAGCTTGAAATAAAGGCTGGCTGTTTGAAAAATATGAACATTTATAAAGAAAGGAAAGGACATTACGCCCTTTCCTTTTAACTCACTATAACGGGATATGTTCATAAGAATGCTTCTTTGGTATTTGGGGCAACGGCTTTTCATAACTTACCTTATTTATACGAGTGATTTATTTTTACTAAGGCTGTTTTCGTCTATTTAACTACAGAGAACTTTTTGATACTAAGACCATCCTTCGTGATGAGATGTAATAGATACATACCATTCTCTAGGCTTGCTACATTAAGCGTAGATCCTGGATGTTCTATTACATCTAGTTGCTTGCCATCCACATTAAGTAGAATAGCTTGCTCAATTGTTTCATCACTGGCAATATGTAATCGGCTATTGGCAATAGTCGGATAGATACGAATTGCAGAATCTTCTAAGATAGAAAGCCCCGTTGTCGCATCTAATTGCACACTTATTTGACTATCGGCTACTTGTATTTCTTGTTCATTTTCATTGATAAGGCGCACATCATGGATATTGAAATGGAGTGTTTTGGATGTTCCTCCTTGTGGCTGATTTATCAAGAGAATAAGGTCTTCTACTACAATACTTAGGGTCGCTATTTTTCCTAAACCTCCTCTAGCAATACGATCGAGGCGCGTGAGGGCTACATCTATGCGCTGTTGCTCTGGGAAATGGCGATAAATACTAATAAGGTCTTCATCCGTAGTACCCAGCCACGAATCTTCCACTAGGATACTTGCCCAATCTTCTTCGGCAAGTCCACCGTCATATTCGTAACTAATGCTGAACGCTATTCCATAAGCTCCTTCGGTAGGCATTGTTTCTGTGCCTAACAGAATAGGGAGTTCGAGTATATCTTGTCCTAGATTGGCAGCGGTTTCATCTATTAGCAGGCTTGCTTCCCCGATGTATCCATTTGGTGCATAGCCATTACCTGCTACATCTTCCATTTCTCCCCAATTCTGAATGATGGCTTCTACATCTTGCCTATCCACTTGGCTGTCGCCATTGGTATCACTATGCTTATAATTGACTTTGGAGATAGGAGAATCTTCGCCCCAATCGCGGCTATATTTACGTTCCCAACCGATTTCTTTATTGGCGCGTTCTGTACCAAAGGCGTTATACCCAAGCCCGATATGTAATAAATCGAAATGATTAGCTCGTTTATCTTCGTTGGCATCACCAGGAAGCGTAAAACGTTCTTCTTCTCTGATACGTATCACACCTGGCTCGTCCAATACAGAGAATAGATCAAGTTCATTACTCACTACTTCTGTAATTATACCGAGCGTATCACCTCCTAAATATAAAGGTGTTTCGGTGCCTGCTGCTCCAATCACATCAAAGCAAGTTTCAAATAAAATCGCGCTATCACTTGCATCTACTCCTTCAAAATTAATATCTAGCCAAGACATTAAAATTTTACCGTTTTCATTTGGATTAAAATTGAAGGAATTAAGATTTGTTAAAACGGAATTATCAAGTTTTAAGTCATTGAATTGAAGCACTTCCGGATCCCATAACATCGCAAATTGCATAGAGACAATGTCTCTGAAATTTTTAGCTGTAGTAGGAATACATAACACCTCTGTATTGACAGAAATAGTACTATCGGGAAAGAAAAAAGACATGGCATTATCCACGATTTTCAATTCGCCACCTGTAGTAATAAGTCTACTATTTTCTTCGCAATTATTACTTACAAAAGCAGGATATTGAGGATTATCATCTATAAAATCAATGGAAATGCTGCCTATATCTGTGGTGAGTATATCGAAACAGACTTTGTACATCAATGCTCCTCGAATATTGATACCATTGTTATTAATCAAGTCGATGGGTTCTCCATTAAGTGCTCCCCAGGAAACACCGAGTTGTCCCGTTATATTCGTAGAAAAATCGCTTAATGCTAAGCCATCAAAATCGCTATTATCTAAGTTAATGGAATTGAAAGCGAGCTTGGTTTCATCCCAAACGAGGGTAAAGCCAGCGGCATCTACTCCATGAAATTCATCGGTGATAACAGGCATACAAATTTGCTCATGTTCGGAGCTAATTACTATATTATCTATTCTAACAGATGGTTTAGATAAAAAGATAAATTCTGCACTTGCTCCAATAGGAGCCCTACTTCCACCGAATTCGATCTCTCCCCCTTCTACAAAAATTATAGCAAGCGCATTATTTATTTCCTCTTCTATTGTCCAACATAATTCAAATAATGCTCCGCAGATGGTATCATTAGCAAAGCGATCAAAAACTAAACGGTTTTCTGTAATCGTAAAATCGTCATCCTTGAGGTCTCTAATAGGACAATCCAGTTCGTTGAGGGAGACATTAAGATTGAAACCATCAAAACTCAAAAGCGTTTCATCCCAAGATAGCGTGAAATTTATTCTATCAGCAATGATTGTATTATTGTTGATTTCATCAGTAGAAACCATAGCACACCACTGTTCGCCTTGGCAAGCAGGATCAGAGTTGGGCTGCGTGGGAAATAGAAAATTAGAAGTACTTTGAGCAAAAAGCCCAAAGGTCAAAAAGCAGAGTAAAAAGGTGTTTAATAAAATTTTTGTCTTTTTCATGCGGATGATATGTTTGTCTAGTCCTTTAAATCCGTTTGCATTACAAAAGTACAGGCATAAACAAGCATTAAAAACTACATTTTAAAGCAGATATAGATAGGATATAAATTTATTTTTTGTAAATTAGTGAATGTTTGTTTCATAAATAATTAATTGTCAATATATTATATTTAATAAAATAAAAACATATAAAATAAACTATAGATTTTTGGAGAAAACACTACTCATAGAAATTTTAGCAAATTTATCGGAAAGAGAACGAACAGAGTTCAAAAACTACGTGTATTCGCCTTTTTTTAATAAAAATAAAAAAGTACGTTTGCTATGTACACATATCTTGCAGTTTTCGCCAACGTTCGAGCATCCTAGTCATTTGGAAAAGACCTATGTTTATTCCCTTCTTTTCGGAGAGGAGCCTTACAAAGAGGCACGTATCAATAATATCATTTCCGATTTGTTGCAATTGCTTTATGGCTACCTCACTTATATGCACCAGCAAGGTATGCCTATGCAGCAGCATATTAGCCTACTAGAAGCCCTGCTAAAGCGCAATATGCACCGTCCCATACCTAGAATAGTGCGTCGTATTGAGCAATTACGAAAGAAAGAACGCCACCAAAGTATTGATTTCTATAGAGCTGAATCGCTCTTTTTTGAACAGTTGAATTACTATGCCTTCACGCAAAGTAAACTGAATAAAATAGGCTATGATACCAACTTGCAGGATACTAGCAACCTGCTAGATGTTTGCTACTGGAGTCATAAACTGCGGAATGCTTGTGAGATGCTCAATCGCTCGGCAGTGCTAGGTGGCTCGTATCATAGTGCCTATTTAGATGTTTTTTTGGAAGATTATGAAAGCAATCCATCAAGCTACGGAGCTTATCCTGTCTTGCAAACCTACTATCAAGCCTATATTTTCTTGAAATTGGCAGACGAAACGCAATACCTAGCCCTACGGACGCTTCTGGCAAAACACCAAACACTTTTCCCTCCCGATGAAGTCCGAAATTTATACACTTATATGCTCAACTATTCTGTTCGGCAGATTAATTTTGGGCATATTTCCTATTATAAAGAGATTGTCCAGATTTACCGTATTTTAGCTAAACAGGATTTACTGTTGCAGCAAGGCTACCTCACGAAGTGGAGTTTTTTGAATGCCACAACTGCTGGAATGCGCGTAGAAGAATATGAATGGACGGAGCAATTTATTCGGAAATATCAAAGCTATCTCTTAGAAGGAGAACGCCAAAACACGGTAGATTATCAATTGGCAGCCCTCTATTTTGCAAAGACAGAATATGAAAAAACCTTTCAGTTTTTGCAGCAGGTCGAGTTCACGGATATTTTTTATCATGTCTCTGCAAAGTTGATACAACTAAAAGTCTACTACGAATTGGATGAAGTGGAGGCCTTTTATCCTTTAGTAAATGCGACCAA
>CALGLY010000432.1 GCA_937959095.1 uncultured Saprospiraceae bacterium | reverse complement strand
CCATTGAACAACTCCAACAACTCTTTGAAAAAGGGACTTTTTGCAGCTAACAAACCTTCTTAAGGGTTCTAAATCAGATGATTATAAGCAATTTGAAAACTTCAAATTAAAATGAAGCACTTCTTTATCAAAACAGTCTGTCGAAATCCGCCTGAATGGAACGGACTGGTTCTGAATCTATTTTTTTCGTGTTTCTTATTTCATTTTTTAGCCTTCTTTTATACTAATCCTGCTTTGCAAAGCTTTATAGTAATTCAAAAAAGAATTCCCAAGCTTTCCTACAATGACACATGAGTTCCTCCCAGTTTGTATGTTTACATTTTTAAAGCTTCTATAATTGATTTATTTTCAAACCAATGAATATGCGTTATACACTTCTACTAATAGCATTTTTTTGTTGTACGCAACTCTCCGCGCAAATCACGATAGATGTAACCGTCATCGAAGGCTTTGCAGATTCGGATTGTAGTGATCTCATTGGAACACCCGACCATATTTGGAGCGTGAAGGTAAATGAACAAGACTGGACAACCTATGGTTCATCGGCTTTATGCCAATATGAAAATGTTCCAAACTTACAGTTTTCAGAGACTTTTTCTTGTCCTGCGGACTTGGGAGAATTAGAAATTTGTTTTCGCGCCTTTGAGAATGATCCCAATTTCTTCGTAGATATATGTGGTGTAGATCCAGGGAGTTGTTCCGAAGAATTCTGTGAAGTATTTCCGATAGAAGAAGGAATATTTAACCTAGCTATTCCAAATGGAGGAAGTGCAGAAGGAGAAGTGCAGTTTGAAATTAGTTTTCAAGGAGAATTTATAGGAGATGCCAATGATTTACCTTGCTCCGCTATTGAGTTAGGGCAACTCACTGCGGCTGGCACGGTTGGCGATGCAAGCCTTAGTCAATTCAATAACTACTGCGGCACAAAAAGCCCCGACGAACCTGATCCGGGAGATTTTTTAGCTCCGTGGAGAAATAATGTAGGTGTTTGGTTTTCCTTCACTACATCGGAGGAGCCTGTACATCGCTTACAAATTCGAGGTACAAGTGATCCTGAAAACACAGGCGACCCCATACAGCTCCAAGTAGGTGTATTCGTAGCCGATGCTTGCGATGGTACCTTTACCTATCTAGGAGGAAGTGGACCGAGCAATACGGATACAGATTTCAATGAATTTTTCCAAATTGATTGCGGTCCTGATTTGCAAGCGAACAGTACTTATTACATTGTAGTGGATGGAGTAGATGATAGCCCCGAACAAAAAAATGGCTTATTCGGACTAGAGGTGGAAGCCATTCCTTTAGTCCCAAATGAAATAGATGCGACCCTTTGTTTTGGCGAAAGCTTGGAGCTACTAGGACTCACCTATGATGCTTCTGGAAACTATCAAGATACCGTTAGTCTAGCGAGTGGTTGTGATACCATCATACATGCGAGCATCACAGTATTAGAAGAAATTATTTTAGAAGTGAATCAATTGACCGAAGCTACAGACGAAGGGGCATCCGATGCCGTAGCCCGTGCTAGTGCTACAGGTGGTGCAGGGAATTTTATCTTCACTTGGTCGGATGGCAATCGAGAACCAACGAATGGCAATCTAGTAGGCGGCGAAACAGCAAGCGTGACCATCACCGACTCGAATGGCTGCATGGCCGTTGCCGATTTATTTGTAGAATTTCTCCGCCCACTAGCTCCTATGATAGAAGATGATCTACTCCTATGTTTTGGCGATACAGATGGGGAACTCACGCTCTCTGTTTTTGAAGGAAAGCCACCTTATAGCTTTGTTTGGGAAGGAGTAGATAATGACCTCAATGGCACAGGAGTATTGCGAAGCGAAGGCGAAACAACTACCCTTTCCGACCTGCCAGCGGGTGATTATAGCATTACTCTTTCAGATAATGTTAGTGCCGATGCAGTGATTATTGGCACGGTAGCACAACCCGATGAACTACAATTGAATGTATTAGAAAATCGTGCAGCAAGCTGTTTCGGCTTCTGTGATGGACTAGTAGAAGTAAATTTACAAGGTGGTACCTTACCCTATGATTATGATTTTCCACGAGGCAATTTTGATTTAATTAACTTCTCTGATTTATGTGCAGGTGATTTCTTCCTGACGGTGACGGATGGAAATAATTGCCAAAGTATTTTCAATACCCCCATTGAAGAACCCGAAGAATTCATCGCTACTGCTGACATAAAGTCCATCGCTTGTTTTGCAGGTATGGATGGTGCCATTAGCATCACTACCAATGGCAATCCGATAAGCTATGAATGGAACACAGGTGCAACCGAAGCAGTACTTCAAGAACTTTCCGCAGGCGATTATATTTTGACCGTAACGAACGCCGATAATTGTCAAGACACCATCACTATAAACCTAACTGAGCCCGAAGAAGCCCTAAGTACTACTATCGAAATCGCACAAGTTATTAGTTGCCACGATGCGGAAGATGGTCGTTTGGAAGCACAAGTAGAAGGCCCAAGTGAAACGCTTACTTATATCTGGAATACAGGACAAGAGACTTCTACTATTGGACAACTTCCTCCAGGAAAATATGGACTCATCGTAGAGAATGAAAATGGCTGTATTGCTTTCGATTCTTTGACCCTTACGCAGCCTGATGAATTACTAATAGGCGACTTTGCTACACAAAATATTGGTTGCACAGATGACTTACAGACAGGCTACATTCAACTAGTAGGCATACAAGGCGGCACCATGCCTTATGACTACTCGATTGATGGTATCCGCTTTAGTTCTCAAGCACGTATCGAGAATCTATTTGAAGGAGAATATACTGCCGTAGTACGCGATGCTCAGGGCTGTGAAGCAGAACAAGCATTTAGCATTCTACCACCACCTGATGTGCAAGTAGATTTAGGCGGCAATCGCTTAATAAAACTCGGCGAAACGATAACTTTAGAAGCCGCTACCAATTTTGAAAACCTAAATTATACCTGGCAAGGCATAGATAGTTTGAAATGCGATAATTGCGAAAGCGTTGATATTATGCCGCTCCGCACAAGCACTTATAGCGTAGAAATAACCGACCCTGATACAGAA
>CALGLY010000431.1 GCA_937959095.1 uncultured Saprospiraceae bacterium | reverse complement strand
CCTGATGTATCTTTGAATGGATCACCTACGGTATCACCTACTACGGCTGCCTTGTGTGGCTCCGATTTCTTGTAGTACTTCTTCCCTTTGATCTCCACACCATCTTCAAACATTTTCTTGGCATTATCCCAAGCACCACCTGCATTCGATTGGAAGATCGCCATCAGTACACCCGTTACGGTTACCCCTGCGAGTAAACCACCGAGCATTTCTGCGCCACCTAAGAAACCAACCAATACTGGAGAAACAACAGCAATCAAGCCAGGAATCACCATTTCACGAAGCGATGCTTTCGTAGAAATATCAACACACTTGCTATGTTCTGCTTTGCCATCTGCTGCATCAAAAATTGCTTTATCTGCTGCACTCCACTTTTTCATGTCTACATCTTCGTTTCTCTTCATCACAGCCAAAGCCGCTTTCAATTCAGGAATTGTTCTGAACTGACGACGTACTTCTTCGATCATATCCATCGCTGCGCGTCCTACTGCGTTCATTGCTAGTGCAGAGAACCAGAATGGTAACATACCACCCAAGAACAAACCAGCCATTACGTAAGGATTCGCTACATTGATAGAAGTGATATTTGCAGTCTGCATAAAGGCTGCGAAAAGAGCCAAAGCAGTCAATGCCGCAGAGCCAATTGCAAAACCTTTACCGATTGCCGCAGTCGTGTTACCTACTGCATCCAACTTATCGGTACGCTCGCGTACTTCACTTGGCAAATCACTCATTTCCGCGATACCACCTGCATTATCCGAAATAGGACCATAAGCATCTACTGCCAATTGGATACCTGTATTAGATAACATCCCTACTGCTGCGATTGCGATACCATATAGACCAGCCATTTCATAAGCACCAATGATAGCACCTGAAAGGATGATGATTGGAATAACCGTTGATTGCATCCCTACTCCTAGACCTGCGATAATGTTGGTTGCAGAACCAGTCAAAGACTGCTCCACGATAGACATTACAGGCTTCGTACCGAAACCAGTATAGTATTCTGTTATTTTACCGATCAATAGACCAGAAGCCAAACCGAATAGTACGGCAAAGAATACACCATTTGCTGTGTACGCTGTACCTTGGAAAGACCAAGTAGAAGGCAACATCATCGTGATAATGCCATAAGTAGCTACTAGCATTAAAACAGAAGAAATAAGTTCACCTGTGTTCAATGCCTTGTGTGGGTCACCGCCTTCCTTCACCTTCACGAAGAACGTACCGATGATAGAAGTCAGGATACCTGCACTTGCTAGAGCTAAAGGCAATAAGATAGCATTCAATCCGCCATAGTCATTCGTAAGCTCAAAGCCAGTAGTGCCGATAAATACAGCACCCAATACCATTGTACCGATGATAGAACCAACATAAGATTCGAATAAATCCGCGCCCATACCAGCTACATCACCTACGTTGTCTCCCACGTTATCCGCGATGGTTGCAGGGTTTAGCGGGTGATCCTCTGGGATACCTGCTTCTACCTTACCTACCAAATCCGCGCCTACATCGGCAGCTTTTGTATAAATACCACCACCTACACGCGCAAACAATGCGATAGAAGACGCACCGAATGAGAAACCTGTAAGTACTGTGATTACTTTTATTACATTGTCCGCTGTATCCACACCGAACATATTAGAGTAGACTAGGAAAAGTGTACCTAAGCCCAATAGACCTAGACCAACTACGCCCAATCCCATTACTGCACCACCTGCGAAAGCTACTTCTAGTGCTTTGCCGAGGCTTGTACGTGCTGCATTGGTTGTTCGTACGTTTGCTTTGGTTGCTACGCGCATTCCGAGGAAGCCTGCCAAGCCAGAGCAAATAGCACCTAAAATAAAGGATACTGCTACTAACCAAGAAGAATCGGCTGCATTCGCACCACTAAATCCAAGTAGTAATGCCACTACTGCCACAAAAATTGCTAATACGCGGTATTCTGCTTTCAAGAATGCCATCGCACCATCTGCGATTGCATCTGCGATACCCGCCATACGATCTGTTCCTACCTCTTGCTTCGATACCCAAGCTGATTTCCAAAAGGTGTATAGTAATGCCACTACTCCTAACACTGGCACTAACATCATTATCGTCTGTCCCATAGTCTGGTAAATTTTTTAAATTGCCAAAGAGATATTAGAATGGAAAATGGAAAATTAATAATGGATAATTTTACAGCTCACTTCCGATTTAATCCTCTACTATTTATAGTTAAAAAAAGATTCTAGATTCCTTAAGTAAATACCATCAAATTTTCAATACTTTATGAATCGCCTAATACGAAAATAGTCTATTCAAAAGTGTTAATTATTCAATAAAATCTACTTGTTTTTCAATTGGACGCGCAAAGGTAGGTTTATTTTAGGTTTTGTCCAACTGATTTTTAAGGGTTTGCAAAGCTTATCAGATAGATTAAAGGCTTAAAAATAAACAGAGGTCTAATCTAAGAAGCTGTTTGAGTTTAAGTATTTCCCTATAGGAGAGAATATTTTTTGTCTGTTTTGGCTTTTAAAACCCTGTCTGCTGTCAGGCAAGCGCGTATCCCGATAACTATCGAGATCGCTAAATAAGGGTTTTAAAAGTGAATGCAGACGGAAAATTGTCCTCTCCTATAGGGAAAATCAATTAAATTCAAATAGCCTTTACAATCAACTCAAATAATTTCCAATCGTAATAATCTCCGAGAAAACACCTGCGGCTGTCACTTCTGCACCAGCACCTGGTCCTTGTACTACGAGTGGACGAGTCTGATAGCGTTTCGTCGTGAAGACAATCATATTATCACTGCCATTGAGATTATAGAAGGGGTGACTACTATCGAAACGTTCCAAGCCAATCGTTGCTTTTCCATTATCCAATTTAGCGACCATGCGTAGGGCGTATCCTTCCTTAGCGGCTTCTGCACGTAAGTTTTCAAAGTGTGCATCGGATGCTTTCAGTTTCTTGAAAAATTCCTCTACCGAAGTAGCTGCTACAGCTGCATCGGGTAAAATAGAATTAATCGTCACATCGATTTCCTCTAGTGGAAAACCAGCTTCGCGCGCTAGAATAATAATTTTGCGACGCATATCATGCCCACTCAAGTCATCGCGCGGATCAGGTTCAGTATAGCCTTGTTGTTGTGCTTCTTTCACGATGGCACTAAATTGTGTTCCCTCCTGAAAAGAATTGAAAATAAAGGAAAGCGAACCCGAAATCACGCCTTCTATTTTCAGGATTTCATCGCCGCTATTCATCAAGTCATTGAGGGTAGAAATAACGGGCAAGCCTGCACCTACATTGGTCTCATAGAGAAACTGTATGCCGCGCTTTTGGGCTATCGTTTTGAGGCGTTGATATTGTAAATAAGCCGAAGAAGCAGCTATTTTATTTGGCGTAGAAACCGATATGCTACTATCTAAAATGGTTTCGTAGTAATTCGGAATAGTTGCACTTGCTGTATTATCGACAAAAATAGAATTAGGCAAATTCATCTCTTTCATGCGCCCAATGAAGATGGGAATATCCGCCTCTTCTTTCGCTAAAATGAGTTCATTTTTCCAAGCATCCAAATCAATTCCATCTGCATCGAACAGCATACGCTTCGAGTTGGAAAGTCCCACTACTTTTACTTCTAGTCCTTTTTTCTTTTTCAGATAGCTTGCTTGCTGCTTGATTTGAGAAAGCAATGTGCCACCAATGAGACCAACTCCTACTATAAAAAGATGCAACTCCTTGGTATCGGATAGGAAATAGGCTTCGTGCAAAACGTTGAGTGCTTTCGTTTCATCATCGCGCGGAATAACAACCGAAATATTTAACTCTGATGAACCTTGTGCAATCGCCACCGCATTTATCCCATTCTGTCCTAGTGCACCAAACATACGTGCTGCAATGCCTGGCTGATAGCGCATGTTCTGCCCGATGATTGCGATTACAGCAAGATTGTTTTCTACCTTTATGGCATTCACCACACTCATTTGCAATTCATACTCGAAGGCTTTCTCTACCACTTTTCGAGCCGCTTCCGATTCTTTGGGTGAAACGGCAAAACTTATAGAATTTTCAGAAGAACCTTGTGTAATCAAGATGATATTAATTCCTTCTTGAGCGAGGGCATTGAACAAACGCCCTGCAATACCAGGCACACCAAATAAACCACTTCCAGAAAGTGTAAGCAGAGCAATATTTCCTATGGAAGAAATACCCTTTACTGCGCGATCATTAGGATTTTGTTTATCCGAAATAAAAGTGCCTTTAAAAGTAGGATTGAAGGTGTTTTTGATATAAATCGGAATACGTTTCTTTAAGGCAGGTTGTAGCGTTGGCGGATAGATAACTTTCGCCCCAAAATGCGACATTTCCATAGCCTCGGCATAGGTCAGATTCGGGATCGTAAAGGCACGTTTCACTTTGCGTGGATCGCAAGTAAGTACACCATCCACATCCGTCCATATTTCAATATGTTGAGCATCTAAGCCCGCAGCAAGTAGCGAAGCGGTATAATCCGATCCACCACGTCCTAGCGTCGTAGTTAAGCCACCTTTTGCCGTAGCAATAAAACCTGTGACGACTTGTATTTCAGGATGGGCGTTGTAATATTCTCGAATTTTTCGATAGGTCACATCTGTGTCTACAACAGCTGCACCGAATTTTCGATTGGTTTTTATGACTTTACGTGCATCTAAATAACTTGCTTTTATGCCGCGCGCTTCCATAGCATGCGCGATGATAAAAGACGAATTGCGCTCTCCAAAACTTAACACATAATCCATGGTGCGTGGGGAAGCTTCTCGCAATAAATAGATACCATAGAGTAGATTCCGTAAGACTTCATGGTTTTCCTCTAGAATGGGTAATATCCGATCTATTATAGGGGCTGCAATCAGTGTTTTAGCTGCATCGGTATGCCGCTTTTTAAAGGCTTCGTAGAGTTCTTCGTATTCCTCTTTCCCCTTTGCAGCCGCTTTACTCATGTCTATCAAGGAGTCTGTAACACCACCAAAAGCGGAGAACACGACGGTGAATTTATCACCTTTTGTATAGTAATCTTTTAGGATTTCTATGAGTCCTTCAATGCGTTGGGGCGTAGCTACAGAAGAGCCGCCAAATTTTAAAACTTTCATACCAATAGATGCTTTTTTTACTGGCAGCAAAGGTAGATATTTTCTATTTTAAATATTAAGACAAAAAACTCCCTAAAAAGGCCTTAGCGTTTGTAATACTAGTGGATTACTTTTCACTTAAGGCTGGCTCTATTTCAGGGTGACTGAATTCGATGGATTCAAAGCTTAAATCCTGCCCTGTTTTTCGAGCGAAAATCCCTACAAAAAGAGAAGACTCATCATCCATTTGCTGAATGGCAATAGGACGCATCGTATTGTCCTTAATAGTATAGTAAGCTGCAGCTTGCCCATTGATATATTCTAACCGAATATAATCTGCTTGTACTGCCAAAGCATTACTTGTATTGATGCGCGTATTAGGAGCAAAGACTAATTTTCCATCTACCACCTGCAAGGCAGCGATTGGCGTTTCGCCTGCTCTATCCATTGCCAGTAAGATTCCAAAAATACTGCCCGAAAGTTCTTGCTGTGGTAATTTAAGATCAAAAATAAAATCCTCTTTACTCTCTTTTGAAATAAAACGTAGCTCTTCTTGATTGGATGCTGCTATATGATAAGACTGGGTCAGCGTATCATATCGGAAAGGTGTATTGTTTTCATTTTGCTCCTCAAAGATTCCCAGATTAAGAGGTGCAGGACTTTTTAATACTTGCGAAGTAGTATTTGATGTATCAGAGACGCATGCTAGTTGCAGTAGCAATAGGCATAGCCCTACAGCAGATGTAAGTTGTTTCATTGTGATGATTTAAGTATCTAATGTTGGCTATTTATATTTTAGTGGCTTAAGAAGCTATTTGAATTTAATTAATTTCCTATAGTAGGACAATACTTAAACTCAAATAGCTTCTAAGTGCTTGTACATAGTTAAGTTCCTTTTTTGACGGAGCATATTTTTTATCCAGACGAGGCAAAAAACGTAGCTCTAGCCTTAGTTAAAGCGAGGATTTTCAACAAAGTATGGGTGAAAAAGATACCGTCATAAAAAGAGTAACTTAAATGTGTCCAAGCATTTACAACAAATAGCCTTACTACCAAGATGCAGCAAGCACCTTGATTTTGTGTTGATTTGTAGAATTGGCTAATAAATTGAAAGAATAAATCTGTCTGTAAGCAATGGGAAAAGTAATGGAAATTGGGGATATAACGTTTATTTAAACGATTAAGTATGAAGGTACATTTAAAACAAGTAAGACTAATCAGTTATTGAAAAAGTAAAAATTGAAAACGACCTTCAAGTTTCCTTCGATTCTTAGAAGGAAAGTACTATGTTTTCAATTTTTACTTTCGTTTTTAGGGGATTTGTAGAAAATAAGTTACCAAAACCTGCCCGACAAGCGGAGCAGGCGGGTTTTGCGAAGCTATTTTTTCTTTAAGCAAGGCTTGTCTGCTGCAAGCAGGCAAAAAACGTAGGCATAGCAATAGCTACGGCGAGGCTTTTTAACGCAGCGTAAAGGA
>CALGLY010000430.1 GCA_937959095.1 uncultured Saprospiraceae bacterium | reverse complement strand
CGGTTCAGGAGGGCGGTTCGCCCATGAGTCAAAGTATCGCGAAGAAAGTCATAGAGAGTTTTAGAGTCCCTAAAATCGAAATGCTCACGCCCCGTCAAATAGAAATATTGGAACTCCTAGCCACCGGAAAACTCTATAAAGAAATTGCTGCCGAACTAAAGCCGCCTATTACTACAAATGGACTAAAACAAAACATTAATAAGATATACAAAAAGCTACAAGTGAATAATAGAACAGAAGCCATCAATAAATACTTCGCTACAAGGTAACGAAAGTTACCTTTCAAAATTCAAAAAATACCCGCTTCTTTGTACTATAATTAGTCATCCAAAAACAAGATTAACTGTATTTTTTTTTAATGAATAAAAACAACCAAATGAAGCACCTCTTAATAACTGGAAGATAGTTCCAAAGAACTCTTTAAGTACCCAGACACATTTATTGCAACTCAATTAAGTTCCTGCTTTTAATCTTGTCTTGGCACTAAAACAAATTCCTATTGAAGCAAGAGGGACGGGGGAAACCATGCTAGAAATAGTACAATTAAGCGTAGATAGCTATTACTTATTCTCTTGTTTTAGATGGGAAAGTATTTGAAACGAAGCAAATTTATTAGCAGTTAAATAAGCTGCGTGGTAGCACTTAGAGATTGCGCAACAATCCCTAAGATGATGGCCATCTAAGTAGTTTGATACCAAGTCTAAGTAAGCTGAACAAAGACTTTAAATAAAAAGTAGGCATAATTTAAAATTAAAAAATATGATTATTTTTATTGGTTGGACGACAAAAAAAGAAAAAAAAGTCCGCATTTGTCTCGCATGGGGTAAAGATGATGGGGCTTGTAATCCAAAGTTGGATTCTTCTATTTTTAATGGAGGTTCTGATGGTGATGTTTCGGTGCTTGTAAATAACCGAAAATTTGCATCGAACGAAATGTCAATTATGTCCGATAGCATTGGTCGATACGGACGAATTAGTGAAATGGCAACTGAACTTGCATTCAATAAAGGATGTAATGATAAAGAAATTACAAAACTTTCTGAGATTCATATCGAAAACAAAAAAACAAATGAAAGAATTTCTATGGAATCATTAATTGCCCTTTTAAAAAATAACATAGAAGGACATGAAGAGGGAAAAGGAGAAAAAGATTGCTCTTGTAGTATATGAACAAGATTTTTGTCGATAAGAATTGTGCCCAATATTCCATCAACAAAACCTTGTTTTTTGATTAAAATTACCGAACCAATTATTTAATAGAACAACTAAATCATTTTTTTAAATTCAAATAACATTATGAAAACGTTATTCAAAATCACTTGGGTAGCCTTGGCTATGCTATGCTTTATTACAACCAACGCCCAAGAGTTTCAGCTAAGACCAGGGAGTGTTGTTGCCAATCATTCAAGCCCTAATGCTAATGTACTTATAAGCCCTCCTACTTCTGCTGGTGTCAATACAGTGCGCCAATTGCAGGTAGATGGAGGTAGTGTAAACTATGGTAACACTACAGGCGTAATGGCATATGGTAAGGCCGATGGCAGCGCAAAAGGTAATACTATTGGGTATCTATCTTTAAACAGTGCATGGGCAGCTTCTGGGACGCTTGCTGGTGTTGTAGGCTTTGTAGATAGTGTCACTCAAATTCAAAACTCTTCAAAAGCAGGTGGAGCTTATGGTGGATCTTTCGGGGCAACAATAGACAACCCAATTACAAGTGACAGTGGCAATGAAATTAACCTTGTAGGCTCGCGCAGTATTTTGGATGGTAATATCACAACTTATCCAATGAATGGCGTAGTAGCTGCTACCTATGCACAGGATAAAATTCAAGGAACAGGCACTTGGGCAGCTTTCTTTGATGGGCGTGGTCATTTTAGTCAAAATGTAGGAATCAACACCACCAATCCCCTTTCTCGATTAAGCGTTAATGGAGATGGTAATGCGCTTTATGGTGGGTATATTACTAGCCCCTCTAGCGGTCATGGATCTAGAGGCTTGCATGTAGAAATGCCTAGTAACATAGGTTTCGCAGACCATAATTATGGTATAACTTCTGTTATTGAGTCTGGTTATGGTTACACTACTGGTCTATATGGTATTGCTAGCACTACCAGTCCTTCAGCGAATGGCCGTGCTTATGGCGTGAGTGGTTTGGCAGGAAATGCAAATATCAACTTTGGACTTTATGGCAGAATTCATGGTCAAAATAGAGGGACAGCCCTCTTTGCAGTAGATAATGTAAAACATGCTGCTTACAATGAACTATTTAATGGTACTTGGGCAGCCTATATGGTGGGCGATGCACATATAAGCGATAGAGTAGCTATTGGCACAGCAACCATGCCCAACAACCTAAATGGGTATAGCCTAGCCGACTACAAACTGTATGTATGCGGAGGTGTATTGGCAAAAGAATTGCTGATTCCTAATGCAACTTGGTGTGACTATGTATTTGAAGATACCTATCAATTAACACCACTAGAAGATGTAAAAACACATATCGAAGAAAAAGGTTATTTGCATAATACTCCGTCTGCCAAAACAGTAGAAAAGGAAGGACTGAAGCTTGGAAAGATGACTGTAAATCAGCAAGAAAAGATCGAAGAAATTTTCTTACATCTGATTCAATTGAACGATGATATGAAGCAATTAAAAGCAGAAAATGCAAAGCTAAAGACAGCCTTAGCTGCTTCAAAATAATTCATACACTTCAAAAAAAGAGACTATGAAACAAATCATAATAGCATTAGTGATAGCTTTGGCTATTGCTAATGTCACAGCACAGGAAAGCATCAATTCTACTCAGGTGCTTTACACAGCAAATGCTTCTCATGCTGACGAATCTCAAAGCAATCTTCCTACACATACCTACGCAGCGGAAGAAATAGTAACAACAGGCGAAGTAAAAGTAGCAAGCGCAACAAAGGTTGTTTTTCAAACGCTTCCAGCAGGTAGCATTCATCTGAAAGGACAATTTCAAGTGGAACAAGGTGCTTTTTTCCATGCGTATAAGTCCGAGACTGTACCAAGAGCAGACTTAGAAGCTCATAATATAATAAATTCTACGTCTTTAAAGGGAACATTAACGGGCTATCCGAATCCATTCATGGATAAACTATTTGTCGAATTTGAATTATCAGAAATCTCAATAGCGAACATTCATTTATTTGATGTTAGAGGAAAATTAGTAAAAACCGTCTTTACCAATCGAGTATTAGACGCAGGTTTACAAAAGCTTGAGATAAATGCGGTTGACTTAAGTATTGGTACATATTTTTGCCAAATCCAACTCAATACTGTAATGCATACTGCTACTTTTGCAAAAATAAAATAAGCTAATTAAAATAAAGGCATTAGCGAGTTTCGCTAATGCCTTCTTCCCATTTTCGGCTCTTATACCAAACCTACTCCCCAACCACTAAAGAATCTGCTTGAGGAAAACCAGGTACATCTTGTAAACTAAAAGCCTGAACATTGATAGGGCAAGTCTGTGCTTGCAGCTTATCTGCTGAAAAATAACTACTACTCAACAAAATCAAAAACAACACTGCACTACGTATAGGCAGTTTTAATTGTTTGCAACTCATAAAACGTCGTGTTTAACTAGTGTATAACTTTTTGCTCAGGTTGACTTTTAAATATTGCAGTAGGTAGGACAGCAGGGGCAGGGCTATTAAAAATACTTGCCCTTTCAGGAATGGAAAAAATAAATCAAAAAAATATTAGTAGATATAATAGCAAATGTAATTATACTCTTCTAGTAAATAATTGACAAAAAACTATAAAAACATGACATTGCTTATCTTACAAACGAGCTTCTTTAAGGATTCAAAAAACTGATTGTCAATCAACTACAAATTAATGCAAACAAATTTCAGTATAATTTTGTTAGGTTCATTATGAATAATAGAACTAACAAAACAGCCCTCATTACGGGTGGATCGAAAGGTATTGGTTACGGTATTGCAGCAGCTATGTTGGCAGAAAACATGAATGTAGCCATCACAAGTAGAAGTTTAGGTGCAGCCCAAGAAGCAGCTAAAAAACTACAAGCTGATAATACAGGAACAGGTCAAGTATTAGCGATAGAAGCAGATGCACGCGATTTTAATGCACAAGAAGCTTCTGTAAATAAGGTGCTAGAAACTTTCGGGGCACTCGATGTCCTCATTGCTAATGCAGGTGTGGGGCATTTTGCCTCTATCGAAGATTTGAGCATCGAACAATGGCAACAAACCATTGATGTAAATCTGACAGGTGTCTTCTACAGTTGCAAAGCCGCTATTCCTTCCTTGAAAGAATCCAAAGGCTATATTATTACGATAGCAAGTTTGGCAGGTGCTAATTTCTTTGCAAAGGGAACAGCTTATAATGCAAGTAAATTTGGCTTAGTAGGCTTCACACAAGCGATGATGCTCGATTTGCGTCAGCATGGTATCAAAGTGACCACTATTATGCCTGGTTCTGTATCCACTTACTTCAATAATCGGACACCTAGTGAAGCTGATGCTTGGAAAATACAGATTGAAGACTTGGGACAAATGACCGTCGATTTACTAAAAATGAATCCTAGAACCCTTCCAAGCAAGATAGAAGTCCGTCCGTCGCAACCACCGAAAAAATAATTAGATTTAAGATAAGGAAAGTTCATTATTAATTTTTGAACGTCCTAAGCTTATTGCACCTTTGCGCCAATTAAAAATATTGAAAAAAAATAAAACCGAGTCTATAATGGCAAATGCAATATTCAAAGTGCCTGTAGCTGTAAATGAGCCTGTGCTTAGTTACGCATCAGGTTCTAAAGAACGTGCTACACTGAAAGCACAACTGAAAGCCTACAAATCCACCACTACCGATGTTCCAATGTACATCGGAGGAGAAAAAGTGACGACTAAGAAAAAAGTAAGTATTCATCCTCCGCATGAAATCGCACATACGTTAGGACATTATAGCCAAGGTACTGGCAAGCATGTGCAGCAAGCAATTGATGCAGCTTTGGCAGCAAAAGATAGCTGGGCAGCGATGCCGTGGGAAGAACGCGTAGCGATTTTCTTGAAAGCAGCGGACTTATTGGCTGGTCCATATCGTGCAAAAATGAATGCGTCTACGATGCTTTGCCAATCGAAGAATGCCTTCCAAGCAGAAGTAGATGCCGCAGCGGAAATGTGTGACTTTTTCCGCTTCAATGCACAGTACATCACTGAAATATACGCGCAGCAACCGATTAGCGCGCCTGGCATTTGGAATAGATTGGAGTACCGTCCATTGGAAGGCTTCATTTTTGCCCTCACGCCATTCAATTTCACCTCTATTGCAGCAAATCTTTGCGCTGCTCCTGTGATGTGTGGAAATGTGGTGGTTTGGAAACCAGCCGATTCGCAGATTTATTCGGCTAAAATCATCATGGATTTATTCGAAGAAGCAGGTTTGCCAGCAGGTGTCATCAACCTAGTCTATGTGGATGGTCCA
>CALGLY010000429.1 GCA_937959095.1 uncultured Saprospiraceae bacterium | reverse complement strand
CAAGGTTGGTTTAGATTTAGATGACTTACCTTATCGTTTTATTTACTTAAATTAACACAACAACATCGAAGCAATAAGCTTAGAACAAAAAAATAATACCTATCTCATTAGCATTGCACAAGATGCGATTGACAAAGAGGTATTGGCACGTATTATGGCGTGTTTACGCTTGGAATATTTACTTAAAAAAGCGGATTTTGATGAATCCATAGAAGCCCTAGACGAAGATATTAAAACAAAGTGGTGGGAGCGTAATCAAGCTCGTATTATGCAAATGATAAATAGTCAGGAATGAAAATAATGGCAAAAGAATAAGCATAAATACCTGAATTGATATGAATAAAACGGCGAAAAAGAAAGTAAATGCTTTGAACGAAGGTCTCCAAACTGCCTTACAAGAACTTCAAGATTGGAAAAAAGGTAAAAAGAAACTACGAACACTAGCAGAGTTTTTAACGGAAGATGACGAAAAAGAATAACATCATGCGACAACTCACCATAGAAATAAAAAACAGCCAAGACGTGCAACTTTTTCGAGATTTGATAGCGCGTTTAGGTTTTCGCTTAATACAGGAGCGAGAAGTAATATCAATTGAAAATAAAGCAATTACAGATACAGATTGGCTTACTGCAATAGCTAATAATACCGCCTTTGACTTCTTACAGGATGAAGCAGAAGATATTTATACATTAGCCGACGGAAAACCGCTCCAATAAAAAACAAACGAACAGAAACCCTTCCTTTCTTATTTGGTCTAGCACATGATTATCTAATATGACCAAATTCAGTACATTCAATTCCATTTTCAATTTGAGCTTTGCATCAGAATAGCGTACTTTTGCGAGCAAAATTCAGTGAAGAGAATTTAGAACTAAATTCTTGATTACAAATTGTCCTTGATTGAATAGTACCAATATGAATAAAACTATATTCTTCGATCAATTTGCCAATCGTCACATTGGCCCAAACGAAGCAGAACAAGCAAAAATGCTCCAAACCATTGGAGTAAATAGCCTTGAAGAATTGATTGATCAGACCATTCCTGATGATATTCGCTTGGAGGAAGCACTTAATATTCCAGAAGCGATGACCGAATTTGGGTATCTGCAAGAACTCAAGCAAACCGCCGCACAGAATAAAGTCTATTATTCACATATTGGGATGGGCTATTTCGGCACGATTACGCCTTCTGTTATTTTGCGGAATATTTTCCAGAATCCTGGCTGGTACACCCAATACACGCCCTACCAAGCAGAAATTGCACAAGGTCGCTTAGAGGCTTTACTCAATTTCCAGACGATGGTGAGCGAACTAACAGGACTGCCAATTGCGAATGCGTCTCTACTCGATGAAGGGACGGCAGCAGCAGAGGCGATGTCTATGTTTTTTAGTCAAAAAAATAAGCGAAATAAAGGCGAGGCAATCAATGAGTTTTTTGTTTCGAATAAAACGCTTCCTCAAACGATTGATGTTCTTCGCACACGTGCTGAGCCGCTTGATATACAGATAGTAGTCGGTGATTGGAAACAATACCAATTCAATGAAAAAACCTTCGGAATATTATTGCAATATCCGGGGAGTGATGGCAGCGTAGAAGATATGCATCCTTTCGTGGAGCAAGCGAAGGCGCAGGAGGTATATGTGACAGTAGCTGCTGATATTCTAAGTCTAGCTGTTCTCACGCCTCCAGGCGAATGGGGAGCGAATGCCGTAGTAGGTAATACGCAACGCTTCGGTGTGCCGATGGGTTTTGGTGGCCCACATGCTGCATTTTTTGCGACAGAAGAGAAATTCAAACGCCTTATTCCGGGGCGCATTATCGGTGTGTCCGTAGATGCACAAGATAAGCCTGCTCTGCGAATGGCATTGCAGACGCGCGAGCAACATATCCGTCGCGAGAAGGCAACTTCTAATATTTGTACGGCACAAGCATTACTAGCCATTATGGCAGGAATGTATGCGGCTTGGCATGGTCCGAGAGGTATTCGAGCCATCGCAGAACGTGTACATACCCACGCACAGCTACTAGAGCAAGGTTTATCTAAATTAGGGTTCAAGCAGCTAAATGATTCCTATTTCGACACCTTATCTATACGAGTAAATACTGCTCAAAAAACCCTTATTCAGAACCTTTCCGATACCTATAAAGTCAATTTTTATTATAGTAAAAATAGTATTCAAATCAGCTTAGATGAAACGACGCGTGAGGAAGATGTAGAACGTATATTGAATGTATTGGCTGATGCTGTAGATAAAAATGCGCCTGAAATAGAAGGTGTCAATGGCTTCAAATTGCCTAGCGCACTCCTACGCGAATCGGAATACTTGACACATCCTGTCTTTAATAGTTATCATACGGAAACACAGATGATGCGCTATATTAAGCGATTGGAAAATAAGGATTTATCGCTCGTGCATTCTATGATTCCTTTGGGCTCTTGCACGATGAAACTGAATGCTGCAACGGAATTAATTCCTGTTACTTGGCATGAATTTTCTAATATGCACCCTTTCGCGCCAGCGGAACAAACACAAGGCTACGCCAAAATCATTAGCGAATTAGAAGCCTACTTAGCAGAAATAACGGGTTTCACGGCTTGTTCCTTGCAGCCCAATTCAGGCGCGCAAGGCGAATTTGCAGGCTTGCTCACCATTCGTGCCTACCATGAAGCAATGGGCAATACCAATCGAAATATCGCACTGATACCCGATTCTGCACATGGCACCAATCCTGCAAGCGCGGTGATGGCGGGCATGAAAGTAGTCGTGGTAAAATGCAATGAAAAAGGCGATATTGACTTAGATGATTTGCGCGAAAAAGTAGAACAACATAGCGACAATCTCGCGGCTTTGATGATAACCTACCCGTCTACGCATGGTGTATTCGAGACACGGATAAAGGAGATTTGCGAACTTGTCCATCAACATGGAGGCAAAGTCTATATGGATGGCGCGAATATGAATGCACAAGTAGGCTTGACGAGTCCAGGTTTTATCGGGGCAGATGTCTGCCACTTGAACCTCCACAAAACCTTTAGCATTCCGCATGGTGGTGGCGGGCCAGGCGTAGGACCAATCTGTGTAAATGACAGCCTCGCTCCTTTCCTTCCAAAGCATCCTTTGGCGACTACAGGTGGCGCACAAGGTATTCATGCTGTATCTGCTGCGCCTTTCGGAAGTGCGAGTATTTTGCTCATTTCCTATGCTTATATCAAACTACTAGGACGCAAGGGCGCGACCGATGCTACAAAATATGCAATTCTGAATGCCAACTATATTCGAGCGCGTTTGCAGGAGGGCTATGATGTTTTATTTACAGGTGAACAAGGACATTCTGCACACGAGTTAATTGTGGATTTGCGTCCATTCAAAGCCGTAGCGAGTGCCGAAGATGTAGCGAAACGCTTGATTGATTATGGCTTTCACGCGCCTACGCTATCGTGGCCGGTAGCAGGTACGATTATGATAGAACCTACCGAAAGTGAAAGCAAGGATGAACTGGATCGTTTCTGTAATGCGATGCTAGCTATTCGTAAGGAAATAGATGAAGTCGCAAGTGGTGCTGCCGATGCTGAAGATAATGTGTTGCACAATGCGCCGCATCCTCTAGCTTTAATCACGAGTGATACTTGGGAAAAACCCTATTCGCGCGAGAAAGCGGCTTATCCACTCCCTTATTTGCGAGAAGGTTATAAGTTCTGGCCATCTGTTGGGCGGCTGAATAATGCGGCTGGTGATCGAAATTTGGTGTGTACTTGCCCGCCTATTTCGAGTTATGAGGCGGTTTAAGGGAAAAAGAGCAAGTAAAATTGGTAGATTATTTTTTACCTGTTCCCTAAAGTAGAATCTTTTCCAGCCGACGAGTCGATTAAAACTCGATTGTCGGCTGGAAAATTGATAAATTCTTTATTGCTCTTTCCTAAATCCATCCTCGCACTTTCCGAATCCAGAAATAACAAGGCGTTTATTTAGAGGTCATCCGAATAAAGTCATCCACATCCTTATCAAATTGCTTCATAGAAGGCGGATGCGTGTACATCATATGTCCTGCTTCGTAGTATTTCATAATGATATTCTTCTTCACTTCCTTGGTCAGTCCGAGGTGATTGATGGTATGTTCTACGCCATAAAAAACCGTTGCCAAATCATAAATTCCATTCAAAATCAAGACTTTCATATTCGGGTCGCGTGTCATCGCTTCTGCCATATCTATGCCTGTGTGGATAGCTGCTTGCGTTCCCCAACGCATATTCCCATCGTGCTTCCAGTCCCATTTAAAGCCTTTTCTTCGCCCTGCTGTCAGAGAGTACAATAATTCCTTATTCACACCTAAATCGCCATGAAAATAATCTAAAAAACTCGTGATATAAGCAGGCGAAATCGCTAAACTTTGCGGGTCATAATTGCCATTTTGTGCAATTAAATCAGGATTTATACCCGTAAAGCGTGCATCTAAACGGCCTACTATTTCTCCTTCTTCGCGAAGCAACTCCACGAAAAACTCACTAGCTGTCACCCGTAAATCTGCCTTCTCCCAATAATCCGAAGAAGTACCTGTATACACTGCCAACTTTATAACCAATGCTTTTTTATCCGCTTCCGATACTTGGTCACCTTTGAAGAGCGCAGGTACATATTCTTGCTCGGTGAAGGTTCGAATTTCATCGAGAAAGGCATACAAATCAGGGTTTTTATTTTCGATTTTATCATGGTACCAAGCCGTAGCTGCATAGCTCGGAAAATGAACGATATAGGAAATATCTTCACTAGGAGGAAAAACAAGCGTCCGCAAATCAAAAACCGCAGATACCATAATCACGCCATTCATAGCGATACCATGATTAAGTAAGCGTTTCATGATGCCTGCATTCCGAAATGTCCCATAGCTTTCGCCTAGCAAATACTTTGGCGAATTGAGACGATCATGCGCTATCAAGTACTGCGTAATAAACAAGCTCAAGCTCCGAATATCGCCATCCACACTCCAAAAATCCTTGAATTCCGCTTCACCTATTGGCACACTCAAGCCCGTTCCCACAGGATCGAGCATAACTAAATCAGCTACTTCAAGTATGGAATATTCATTATTCACTAAGTCATAAGGCGCGGCAGGTGTACCTTCTGGATCATTCACAACGATGCGTTTTGGACCAAGTATGCCCATATGCAACCAAAAAGAAGAAGAACCTGGCCCACCATTGAAGGCAAATACAATAGGTCGTTCTCGCGTATCCGTCACGCCTTTTTTAGTATAACTCGTGAAACCAAATAACGCGATAGGCTTGTTATTTTCATCGCGCAATTTCATCGTACCCGCTTGGGCAGTTAGATTAATGGTTTTACCATTTATAGTTACACTTTGATCTGTGGTGGAAACCTCTGCTTCGGGTATCGGTTCGGTTTTCTTTTCCGCATCTTGTGCGAATGCACTAGTGATGCAAAGGACCAGAAATAGTAGCGTGAGAATGTTTTTCATATGTAGTTTATTTTTCCAAAGAAAAGAAAAAAACTTCGTCAAATGGCGAATTGAAAATGGAGAATTGAAAATTTATAAGGCACAGAATCTATAAACTTAAATTTTCCATTTGAAAAACCTATCACAAAAGCTAACTTATCCTCCGCTTCTCTTGATAAGAGCAGGAATATACCAAAAGTAAAAACAAAAAAATCTCCGTGTCTCTGTGCCTCGGTGTTTAATATCTGCCTCATGAAGAAAGCCCTTTATATGAAAATGAGGCAATTGAATGAAAAAACTCAACCACTATGAACTGAAATTCTATAGTGGTTGAATTTAATTTTTATTGAAACGTCCGTCTCCCGTCAAGCCCACAGGGTGACCCTCAAGGCTTGTCTGCCGATAGGCAGGTGAAGCCGACCGTCCACCATCTACTTCGTAGGCACGTCTGTATCGTATGTTACTTTTATCATATCGCCTACGCCCATCTTAGCTGTTCCTAAGCTAAACAACGCGCGATCTACTTTTGCCTCGCCTGTTACGTGCAAAGGATCCATGCTTGTCACCTTAAATTCACTTGTAAAATCTTGCGTCAAGCCTTTCATATTGAGCTTCATATCAGCCGTATAAGTATCACCGCTTTTTTTCGTTACATTGCTAATATCAATGGTAGCCGTTGTATACTGTCCAATATTGAAAAAGTCAGGTGCTTTTAAATGCTCTGTCAATTTCTCGTTTTTCTCCCAAATCGAAGTCAAATCTACTGCCATAGAAGCTGTCAGGCTTTCCAAATCGCCCTTCTTCATATCTGCCTTCGTAAAGTACCATTCTTTGAACATTCCTTCCGCGCTGTAACGCTGATTTTCAGCAAAAAACTTGATGTCTCCACCCGTTTTCATCATCATCGTTTCCTTCTTTGCGCTACTAGCGTCCGAAGTACTTTGCTTACTTGTATTGCACCCTACATACAATAAGATACTTAATAATAAAGTGAGTTGTGCTAATTTCTTCATTTTAGATTTAATATTTAAAAAAGATTCAATTCTCGTAATCGCCAAATTTATTTAATGGCGACGATAGACTAAACTGATACTAAATTGAATTGCATATAAAATTGTAAAATATCTTTTGCTGGCGACGGCCCGTCTGGTCCGTCCAGTTTAAATGTATCGAACAAAGGTAATTGGAAGGTGCAATTTACACGTAGCTTTGGTGTATCTTTTTCATCCAAAAAGGGTTCAATTGTCGTCTCCACATCTACCGTTGTAGAAATTCCAATCATGGTGAATTTGCCTTGTATCAGGAGTTCTTGAGCTACGCCTAGTGCTAAGGGTTCAGTAGCTTGCTTAATCGCTACAAACTCAAAGTGAGCATCAGGGAATACCCCCATTTTGAGCATTTTGTTTTGTACTTCGTTGTCAAAATCTTCCGCGCCCATCGTTACATCCGAGACTTGTACTTCGAACTTACCTATTGCACCTTTCATAGATAAATCTGTTGCCAACTCTAGTGTTCCACTTAGTTTTTTTA
>CALGLY010000428.1 GCA_937959095.1 uncultured Saprospiraceae bacterium | reverse complement strand
GGAGGTAGAGCAGGATAAATTAGCCGTTTTTTTTTCCAAAACAAGAATATGTACCCTTACTGGCTTGAATTCCTATTCAAGTCGAAACGTGTTATCGAAACTCCGTTTCGAGTGCCGCTTTTGCTGCAATTCTGTGGGACGAAACGGAGTTTCGAGACCGCATTACGGTTTACCCACCTCTGGTTGGCTTGAATAGGAATTCAAGCCAAACTCATTTTCTTAAGTTGACGACATTCGAGCTTGGAGTCGCCCGTCCATTTTGCAAAAATTTTTCAATCCATACGGACAGGCTGGTGCAAGAGAAATCTACTTTTTGCAAAAATTGTCAAAGAACCAGAATAAGTAACTGCGCCTACTGGCTCAATTTATTCTTCTTCGGAGGGTATTAGGTATTTGTGGAGTTGTTCTATTTTTCGTCGTTCTCTAAAGTAAGATAATACGCCAGTCAAGAAGAGCAAAACACCAGTAATAAATAGAGGAATACTCAATTGGCGAAGTTCCACAAAATTCTCTAAACTAAGTACCGTCATTCCCACTACAACAAAATAAATACTTGTTCTAAGAAAAGCTAGAAAGGTGCGCTGATTGGCCAGCCTTGTTCGGTCGATGGCTAAGAGGTCTCTTATTGTTTTTTCTTGTTGCATATTATTTTAAATTCAAAGGTCTACTTTTTTATCCTATTCTTCTTGCTCTTTTCACTTATAACGTAATCGTAAAGGCTACTGAAAGACCCATCGATTTCTCAATATTCTTTCCCAAAATATCAAAATTAGCATTCGCTACAATGAGGTATTCAGGTTTCATTTCTATAGATACGCCTGGGCTGAACGTGAGTTTGTTTTGCTCAAAACCATCAAAACTACTATGTTGATAACTCATAGAAGTCAGCATAAAGAAGTCTCCGATATAATGTCCATAATCTAGATAGATAAACAAATCAGAACTCGGCAAGGCAGGATGTTTTTGGAAATAATCTTGACGTTGCATATTGAAATCTAAAGACGATTGCTCCGAAAGTTCATAAGAAGCAATGACCCCGATTCCATAAGTTCCAATCTGATCCACTCCCCTATTCTTCGTATCTACGACCTGAAAACCAAAAGGGAAATTTGCGCCAGCTAACAATCCAAGCCCTAGTTTATTATCTGTAAATAAGGCATACTTAGCAGACCAATTGCTATAATCTGTCCCTAGGTTGCAACCAAATTCAAGCTTTTCTGTGAAGGCATAAGCCATTCTAAGATTGAAAGAAGCATCTATCACGATACTATCCGAAGAAGAAAAAATAGAAAGCAAATCGCCATCGTCATTCCATTGTTGGTTATAGCGTACAAAATTATAGGAAGGCTCAAATTCCGCCAGCCCAACAGCGATGGGAACGTGATTTACAGCATTTATCTTTGAACCTGAAACACCACCTACTTGAGCTATTACAACACCTACAAACAGACTATAAATCAGGAAAATACTTAGGATTTTTTTCATCCGCGAAAGATAAAAAGAAGTCTAAGTTTAACTAAATTTGGGAGCTAATACGAAAATGGTCTAAATAAAATCTGCATTATGCGTTACATCCTTTTACTATTCAGCTTAACTACACTCCTATTCGCTTGTTCCGAACCTACAACGGAAATGACTAGCGAAACCACCCCAACCGAAAGCCAATTGGGTGCTATTGATTTTGAGGTGACAGGCGCGGAAATCGCACAGCCTGCCTTCGAAAAAGGCTTATTGCTTCTACATAGTTTCGAGTATGAAGATGCCCGCGAAGCCTTCCTAGAAGCACAAACCCTTGATTCTACTTTTGCTATGGCCTATTGGGGCGAAGCCATGACGCACAATCATTCTTTGTGGCAACGCCAAGAGCAAGAAGAAGCGGTGGATGCCCTGAATAAATTTGCGCCGACCGCCAGCGAAAGAGCCGCTTTGGTAAAAACCGAATTGGAACGCGATTTCTTTGAAGCAGTAGAAGTGCTTTTCGGAGAAGGGACGAAATATGAGCGCGATGTGGCGTACAAAAATCACATGGAAAAGCTCCTAGTAAAATATCCTGATAAACACGAAGTATCTGCGTTTTATGCGATTTCCTTATTAGGCGCATCTCGCAATGGAAGAGACGAAGAACTCTATAATAAGAGTGCCAAAATAGCACAAGGCATCATGCAGGAAAACCCTAGTCATCCGGGCGCATTGCACTATCTCATTCATTCCTACGACGATCCCGATCATGCGCACCTAGCGCGGGAAGCTGCGGATAGTTACGCTAAAGTTGCGCCCGATGCTGCACATGCCTTACACATGCCTTCGCATATCTACGTGGGTTTAGGACGTTGGAATGATGTTGTCAATTCTAATATTGCTTCTTGGAATGCAAGCGTGAAGCGCATGCAAGCAAAAGGCTTGGAAGTAGATGCTCGTAGTTATCACGCCCTGAATTGGTTGCAGTATGCCTTATTGCAACGTGGCGAAACCGACAGAGCCACCGAAATCATGGATTTGATGGTACAATATGCGAAGAACGATGAAGACAACAAACGCGCCCGTTCCTATCTCCTCACCATGAAAGGTGGACATTTGGTAGAAAACAATATTTGGGAAGGTCCCATTGCTGATGTCGAAATAAACGTAGATGATTTAAATATCACGGCAAAGGCAGGTTATGCTTTTTTGGAAGGCATGAAAGCGCGACATCAGAAGGATAAAACGCTACTCAAAACCATCCTCGAAGATATGCGAACGGCACGCCAAACGGCAGAATCCATTGTAGGCGATTCGGGTTTTGCGATGTGTAGCTCGGCAGGTTTTGCAGGTCGCCCACCCAACCAAGTAGATATTGATATGGCGCATATCCTAGAATTAGAATTGCAGGCTTATTTAGCAGATTTGAATGGAGATACAGCAACTGCTAAAGCACGCTTTGAAAAAGGCATCGCACTAGAAGAAGAACTAAGCTATTCCTTCGGTCCACCCGATGTCTTCAAGCCGGTACATGAAGCTTATGGAGAATATTTATTGCAGCAAAACGAAGCTGCAAAAGCCCTCGCTGTTTTTGAAAAAGCACTAGAAATCAATCCGCGTCGTCTACTTTCGCTGAAAGGGAAACAAGCTGCTGCCAAGCAATTGGGCAAGGAAGCTGATCTGAAAGCTGCCGCGCAGGAATTGGCGATTAGTTTAGCAGAAAAGGAGCGGGGAGAGTTGCTTTAAATTTGGTTTGTATGATGTTAAGTGATAAAATCTACAATCAAGTATCAAGTTCAATTTTGGACTTGATACTTGCCCTTTTAAATTAAGAAAGTGTTGATATTCTTTACCCTTAGCAAGGCAATATTTATTCTAATAAAAACAAGTAAAAAAATCCAGTAATTAATTCAAAGTAAATACCTTTGTCGCACAAAGACTTTCTTTACTTATGATAATAGGCTATGCACGGGTTTCGACTAACGACCAAAATCTTGACCTCCAACGCGACGCACTCCGAAAGGCAGGTTGCGAAAAAATAATTGAAGACAAAGCAAGCGGTTCCGTAGCAGAACGCCCTGGTCTCGAACGCCTCAAAGATATGCTCCGCGAAGGCGATACCTTAGTGGTTTGGAGATTGGATCGTTTGGCGCGTTCCTTGCGACATCTCATCGATTGGATGAATTATTGCGATTCGGAAAAAATAGCCTTTCAAAGTATTGAAGAAAATATAGCAACCAATACAGCTACAGGTAAACTGATTTTTCACATCTTCGGAGCAATGGCAGAATTTGAACGCAACCTCATACGGGAGCGTACACATGCAGGACTAGCAGCAGCGCGCGCACGCGGACGAATGGGCGGACGACCGAAAGCTCTGAATCGAGACAAACGCCAAGTGGTCGTGGATTTGTACAATGCGAAGAAACTATCCGTCCAAAAAATATGCGATATGATGGGTATTTCTAAGCCCACCTTATATAAGTATGTGCGAGAGACACAGCAGACAAAAGATACAGATAGCAAAAAAGGATAAGGCAAACTCACAAGTATAAAATGTGTTATTTATTCTTGTGAATTCCTTAAGTCTTTCTTTAACTAGACTACCTCAAAAATAGCCCGATTTTCAAATATTTCTGTCGTATTCATTTCATCTATACCAACATTGAACATTTCCTTGTGCTAATTCAATCACCTCTTTCACTTCCAAGCTTTAGAGACAAATATCTAGGAGGTGTCCACCTACCATACCCGTTGCACCTGTGATAATTATTTTCTTAATTCATCATAATATCTATACTTTTACTAACACGTTCTCCAACAAAAGCATACCTTTTATGAAATAGACAAATAGCGATGAATAAAATACAAGTATTAAAATCCATTTTTTCTATACTAGGTTTTTTGCTGCTATGTATACTACTAGGCGGTGGTTATGCCCTCTATAGTCTTCGCGCGAAAGTACAGAAGCAGGACTATGCAATGCAAAATGGCTGTTGGAGAGTCAATGAAAAAATGGACTTGACGGATATGCACCAACGCGCCTTAATTGCTCGAATTGGACTATTTGCTCTCCGCAAAAGTGAGGTGCTTTATTTTGTAGCTAGCAAAGATAGTGACGGGCAGTCGCTCGATGCTCAATATGATTATGTGCTGGAAGGCTTGGAACTCGATACGCGCTATTGGAGCTATACTCTGTATAATGCTGATTATTTTTTAGTCAAAAATGAGGCGAATAAATTTGGATTCAATCTCGATAATATCCAATATGATGCGCCACCAGAGCATTTAGAATATCCCAAAGCAAGCAAAAAGAGTTATCAAATCACTATTTCTTCCACCCCTAAAACCGCTAATTGGCTACCGAGTGGCAAAGCGGGCAATTTTCATATCACACTACGGATGTACAATCCAGCACCGAGCGTATATGAGAACCTAGCGAATGTCGAATTACCTACCATCAGAAGAATAGAACAATGAAAAAAAGATACCTAATATGTACGCTAATTTTGGGAAGTATTTTGTGCTATTACCTCACAATTTTTTTCTTGCCAAATGCTATTTATGCAGCAGTTTCTTATCGCCTAAAGGAAAATCAAAAAGTCGAAACCAATGCGCTTATTTATCCATCCCTCCCCAATGAGGAAGCACGGACTGTCGTGATGGCTAATCCTGATTTTTTATATGTAGCTTGCTATTATGATATTTCGAAAGAGCCACTTCGACTCACAGGTACACTCCCCGACTCTACCTATTGGTCAGTCGCATTCTATCAGCCAAACACCATCAATTGGTACATCAAAAATGATATGGAATATGGCACTAATGAACTTGATTTAATACTCGCACATAAAAGCCAAACTATCGAAACGACGGCTGAAATAGCCCGCTCTCCTGTAGAAAAAGGTTTTTGCCTTATTCGGATTTTAGTAACGGATACTTCCCCTGAACGACTCGCGCAATATGAAGCTTGGCAAAAATCGGTGCGCCTAAATTCCCTCAATCAATAAGGTCTTCACACACTCCCTTTCTACATCCGTCCATACAAGAAATACCTGTTCCTCTAAGCGTTCCATTCTAGGAAAACCGCTTTTTCGAGCAAGACTTATAGGTGCAATTGGGATGCGCTCTAGTACGCCTTTTTCAGAATGCACTTTAGCAATTTGTAACAATCCTTCGTCTTCCACTTGGCTTATCCATGAAAGCAGTACTGTATCATTTTTCCAAAATAAAACATCTACACGGCCTACCGTCTGAGCAGTATCTATCGGAATAGGAGCTTGAAAAAGTGCGCCAGCATCTTCCGAAAAAGCAATATTTACGCGCGGCTGGTCTTCTTGCATGGTATACCATGCCACCGCTACCCTATTCCCATCTGCTGCTACTGATGGGCCATTTACAGGACATCCTCGAATCAGCCAATTATCCTTATGCACGCGCTTGGGTGTTGTCCAAGAACCATTCACTTTTCGGACAATTGAAATATCACGCACCTCTTCTTCCGAGCGATCACGATAAACTACAATTGGCCCATTAGTTGTCAAGGCAGCAGCCGTTTGGCAACAATCACAAATACGATTATCCAGCTCTGCCTCTTCAATGAGTTGTGCTTTAGTATCAAACTCTGCTGTTCGTAAAGTCATCGCGCCACCGCCATGATGCCCATGTTCATCCGTGCTTGCATTATGCTCTTGTTCTTCGGTTTTGGTATTGCGTCCATCGAGCCAAGTCGCGAAAAAGCGTCCATTTGATAGTGGCAATAAACTCACAAAACCATGCTCTGCCGCTATACCATCCGTATGTGGAATAAAAGAAGGCGACCAAGTTGCTCCACCATCGCTTGATTGTGCTATTCGGACATCATAGTCATACGTTCCATTCGCGCTTTTCTGCAACCAATGTGCAGCTAACTGTTTTTCATTGGCTACCAAGGATGGAAAATCTGCCCAATTCACAAACCAATCCGTTCCGCTTGCTATGGGTTTTGCTTTGCTCCATTCCCTACCTTCCAGGCGCGAAAAACGCAATTCATCCAAAGAGTCATTCACATATTCTACCCAAGATAGGTAGAGTTTTCCATCTGCCGTGGCGAATAGATTTCCTTCGCCGCCTTTTTGGCAAGCAGTTGGTAATTCTGTAATTTGTATATCACTTGTTGTCTGTGGAGATCTATCCGTTCCACAAGCAACAAGCGATACTACAAAACCTAAAAACAGACTAATGCGAATGTCCCTCATGGCTATGGTCATGATTGTGTCCACTATGGTCATGCCCATCATGGTTGTGATCGTGATTATGTCCATCTTGCTGCAACTGTGGCGTTGAGTGCATTTCATGTTCCTTATTGGCTACATAGTCCATTTTGCAAACAGGACATTTTCCCATTGCCTCACTTCCACTTCCTGTGCAGTGCATCGGGCAAATGTAGGCTGCCGTGTATTCTTGACCTGTGGTATCGCTTGCTTTATTGCTGCTACATGAAACTGCCGCTACTAAAAAACAAACTGCTAAAATTGTTACTTTAATTGTATTCATCATTGATTCTAATTTTGGGAGTAAATATAGCATTCTTAAACACAAGGCTTGTGTTCATAAAGTCAAATCCCACTTCTATAAAGTCTTTATTGGTTGTCGTAATTATTTTTCACAATTTGCAATTGTGAATTTGAAAAGCATTTTCTTCTATATAAAAAGGGGACATTTCTACTGTAGGATACACTTTATAGAAAACAATCATAAAACGCTTGAGTCATGCAAAAATTAATCACTATTTGTCTTTTATTCGCTTTCGCACTTTCTGCTAATGCCCAATTTGGAACTTTACGAAAAGCCAAAAATCGCCTTTTAGATAAAGTCGTAGATCGCACTATAGATAAAGCTGCCGATAGAGTCGCAGAACAATTAGCGGATAAGGTAATAGAAAGCTTTGGCGATGCACTTGACCTAGAAGGTGGAGTAGATGAAAATGGGAATCCTAAACGCGGCAGTTTTAATATTCTACAAGGCCCACCAGAAGTAGTAGAACCAAATCCGCAAGTGGTTTCGTTCCGAATGGTTTCGCATATTTCAGATAGGGCATTTTTGCATAACCCGACGAAAAGGTAAAATAGGAAGCGTGTTGTTATGAGTATTTAGGTTTAAATATGGACATTTTCGACCATTTTCTTGACATCGAAAACGACTTTACCGATTTTGAAAGTATATCTTCCATGAA
>CALGLY010000427.1 GCA_937959095.1 uncultured Saprospiraceae bacterium | reverse complement strand
ACGGCATATTTCTAAAACACCTGCTATTGTATTGCCAAATTGTGAAAAAGTAGCAAAAATTTATTACCAGTCAAAGGGAGAAATTTTCCTAGAAGCAGATTTTCACTACTTTAAAGATGAGTGTAAGTACTTCGTTTTCTATGAAGATGGAAAACCTAAATATGCAAATTATCTTACTGCGGAAGCGATTAATTATTATGATCAAATTTTTAATAGCTTTAGTAAGCAAGGGAAGTAGGTTTTTGGAGGAGTTCAACTACCTCTTTTTTAAAACGCATTCAAATAACGATTATTTGAATGCGTTTTGATTTTTATTAGCCCAAATTATGAAATACATTCTGCACATCATCATCCTGTTCGAACTTATCAATGAGTTCGAGGACTTCATCCATTTGCTCATCGGTTAGTTCTTTGGTATGACTAGGAATGCGTTGCAATTCTGATTTTTCAACTTCAATGTCTGCGGCTTCTAGTGCCGATTGCATTTTCCCGAAATCAGTGAAGGCAGCATATACAATATAGTGCTTTTCATCTTCGGATTTTTCTAAGCTATCCAAGCCATGATCTATAAATTCAAACTCAAACTCTTCGGCATCAGCCACTTTTTCTATAGGTACATAGAATGCGCCTTTGCGGGTGAAGATAAAATCATGCATACCTTGCGTACCGAGTGAACCATTTTTCTTTCGGAAATAAGAGCGCACATTCGCTACCGTTCTGGTAGCATTATCTGTAGCCGTCTCCACGATGACTGCCACGCCATGTGGTGCCATACCTTCGTATGTGATTTCTTTAAAATCTTCTGCATCGCGCGAACTTGCTCGCTTTATCGCTGCTGCGATGCGATCCTTCGGCATCTGTACCGACTTTGCATTTTGGACAGCACGACGCAGTACGGCATTATATTCTGGATCAGGACCTCCTGCTTTTACTGCAATAGTAATTTCGCGCCCAGCTTTGGTAAAGGCTTTTGCCATTCTATCCCAGCGAGCGAATTTGGTTGCTTTACGATATTCAAATGCTCTTCCCACTTTTTATGATTTTGTATTAGGTATCAGGTATTAAGTACTAGGTACTTAATATATTGTACCTAATACTTAATACTTGAAAATCAATATGCTTTCGCAAATAAAACTCTTTTATTTGATGGCTTTCCTGTCAAGATACACGCGCCAGCTTCTTCTTTTGCATCCAATGGAATGCAGCGGATAGTTGCTTTGGTGAGTTCCTTGATTTTAAGCTCTGTTTCGGCAGTGCCATCCCAATGTGCAGAAATGAAGCCACCTTTATTATTCAAAATATCTTTGAATTCATCGAAATCATTAGCTGGCGTGATGTGTTCATCGCGGAAAGCTAAGGCACGCTGAAATAAATTATCTTGAATGTCTACCAACAATTGCTCAATATGACTCGATACATCTGCCACAGGAATTTGTGCCTTCTCCTTCGTGTCACGTCGTGCAATTTCCATTACGCCTTTATCCAGATCACGCATACCAATCGCTACACGCACTGGAATTCCTCTCAATTCATGCTCTGCAAATTTGAACCCTGGACGCTTCTTCGGATCACTATCGTACTTCACTGAAATACCTTTGGCTTTCAGCTCTGTCATTAGTTTATTTACGGCTTCGTCTATTTCAGGTTTCGGCTTTGGCACAGGTACTATCACCACTTGCGTAGGTGCTAGGCGTGGCGGAATAATCAAACCTGCATCATCCGAATGGGTCATTATTAATGCTCCCATCAGGCGAGTAGATACGCCCCAAGAGGTTGCCCACACGTATTCTTCCTTGTTGTTTTGGTTCATAAACTTCACATCGAATGCCTTTGCAAAGTTCTGTCCGAGGAAGTGTGAGGTGCCTGCTTGTAGTGCTTTTCCATCTTGCATGAGTGCCTCTATCGTGTAGGTTTCCTCTGCGCCTGCGAAGCGTTCATTTTCACTTTTAATCCCTTTTACTACGGGCATTGCCATATATTCCTCTGCGAATTGGGCATATACACGTTGCATTTGCTCTGCTTCTTCTGCGGCTTCTTCCTTAGTAGCATGTGCGGTGTGTCCTTCTTGCCACAAAAATTCAGTCGTTCGTAGAAACAGGCGCGTTCGCATTTCCCAACGTACTACATTCGCCCACTGATTGATAAGCAAAGGCAAATCGCGGTAGGATTGAATCCAATTTTTATAGGTATCCCAAATAATCGTTTCCGATGTTGGGCGCACGATGAGTTCTTCTTCCAGTTTTGCACTAGGGTCTACTATTACCCCATCGCCATTGGGGTCGTTCATCAGGCGGTGATGCGTGATGACTGCACATTCCTTTGCGAAACCTTCTACGTGCTTCGCTTCGCGACTAAGGTAACTTTTCGGGATAAATAGCGGGAAATAGGCATTGACGTGTCCTGTTTCCTTAAACATTTTATCCAATTGGTCACGCATATTTTCCCAAATCGCGTAGCCTGTTGGCTTTATTACCATACATCCGCGCACTGCCGAATGTTCTGCTAGACTCGCTTCCTTCACGATGTCCTGATACCACTTCGAGTAGTCCTCTTTTCGGGACGTAATTCCTTTTGCCATGAAATTTGTTGTATTAGGTATTAGGTACAAGGTATTAGGTACGAGGCAATTTAATACCTTGTACCTAATACTTAATACCCAAATTACTCTATGTCATCCACTTCTTCTACTTCGTATACAAAGTATTTTGTATCGCCGAAAAAGCTAAGTTTATAAAATTTTTCATGATAGCGTAGTTTCACGCGTTTGCCATGATCTACGGCAGCCTCTAAATCGTCCATTACTTCATCTTCGCGTACCGAAAAATCCCAAACCGTAGTAGACATGCCATCGCCATCACCATCTTGAAGACCACCTACATTGAGTTGTCCTTCCCAAGTTTTGATAATAGCACCTTTCTTACTTAGTTTCATTACCGTACCTGTGCGGTAGCCTGTACTATAATTACCAAATACAAAATAAGAGCCAATGCCGATGCCTAATAATAGTAACAGTAAAAAGCCAAAAATAAGTTTCCGTTTCATTGTATAATGAATTTTTGTACGAAAATTTCAGTAATTCTCCTTCCAGTTATTTTTCAAAAAGAGAACTGCTGCAAAAAGTTAAATCATTTTATAACCAAATGATTTTTCGTAATTTAGGACGTGATGCCTACTAAAAAACCACATTTTTATTGTTCTTAACAAAGAATAACAGGTGATTTTAAAATATTTAACAGCCATCAAGCAGTCTTTAAAGTGACCTTAACTAAAAATTCGGCTCAAAAGTAATAAATTAGTGGTTGTAAGTTGAATTGTAAAATAATGAACTTTATAAGTTTTAAATTACAGTTCCAAAATTTGAGAGATTTGATAAATTACATGATAAAATTTAATAGCATGAAAAAGTATAGTTTAACCGCCCTCGTGCTGATGTTCGTAGCTACATTTGCGATGGCGCAGTATGACGATGTCTACTACAACCCTGATGCAAATAATGATGTAGAGTACACGGAGTCGAACTACGATTATGAGGACGACTATGAGTATGATGATGCAGATTACGAAGACTATGGAGATGATAGTCCATATGACTATTACTACACTTCGCGCATTCGTCGTTTCAATCGCCCTTACCGTGGCTTTGGTTTCTACGACCCAGTATATGTAGATTCTTATTACTACAATCCTTACACGAACTATGCAGCTTATAGTCCAAATGGATTGAGCGTATTTATCTATAATACGACTCGTTGGTCGAACTACAATAGCTTCCGTCGTGCATCGAGATTCAATCGTTATAATGGATATTACAATCCTTATAGCTATGCATCTTACAATCCTTATCGTTCTTGGAATAGATTTGGCAATGGCTTTGGTTATGGTGGATCTAGAGGATTCAATAGCTTCGGTGGTGGCTTTGGTGGATATACTACTGGTTACAATGGTTGCCCTCCAACATGGGGCAATGGCAATAGCTATAGTGTAGTGAATAATAACTTTGGTGGCGGAAGCAATGCTTCTAGCAACAACAATGGTTCTTACTACGGCTCACGTCAGTCAGGAAGTACATACAACCGCTCGAATAACAGAGGTTCAAGACAAGACAATAACGTTCGTACAAACAGAAGAGATAACACACGTACTGCACCTACAACACGTAGCAGCAGAACGAATACGCGCACTGCGCCTAAGACATCTTCTCGTACTAGAACAGTTCCTAGCAAAACGTCTCGTACGCGTACTGCACCGAGCAAGGAACGCACTACAACTACGCGCAGCAGTCGAAGTAATACAACTACGAGAACACAGCCTTCTCGTTCTAGTACTACACGCAGTCGAAGTAATACGACTACGAGAACACAACCTTCTCGTTCTAGTACTACACGCAGCCGAAGTAATACAACTACGAGAACACAACCTTCTCGTTCATACAACAAGCCTAGCACTACGCGCTCGAATAGCAGAAGCAGTTCGCCAAGCCGTAGCTACAATAGCAGCCGCAGTTCTTCAAGAAGCAGTGGTGCAAGCCGCAGCAGCAGTCGTTCTTCTTCTTCAAGAAGTAGCGTACGTTCTTCAAGAGGAAGCAAAGGTGCTTAAAGATATTATAGAAGTTTAAGGTATACTTCTTAAAGGGCAGGTGTTTAAATACACTTGCCCTTTTCTTATTTCTGTATTTAATACACTGTAACAGAAATTTTTTTGCATTTATGACTGCTTCTTTTTCCAGTTTTCTTCGTTACAAAATCGGGCTTCATAACCAGTTATGTTCCCAATTTTGCGCCTGCTTGTAGCAGACAAGCCTCGAATACTAAAAAAATAAGCTTAGTTCTACTTTAAGACTCTCGTAAATACATTACTAAGTTTTGATAATTAGGTGTTTAAACATAGGTATTTCAAAATATAATTCCATTTTAAAAACCTTGTTAATAGAAGATAGAAGTTGATAAAATCTTTTTAATCAGG
>CALGLY010000426.1 GCA_937959095.1 uncultured Saprospiraceae bacterium | reverse complement strand
CTAGGGCTTTGCTGGGCGTGCACGACCTGGCCCGTAAGTCTTGAAAATATTGTCCAATCGTTCGTTGTTTAGGATCTGTTCGACGGATAATTTCGCTTTCATACCAACCCAAGGAAATTCCATGATAGCCGTGTTTTTGCCCTGGAGTCCATGCTGGTTTTTGTTTTCCTATAGCATAGGCGATAGCATCAGGATCACCTAGTTGTTCTAAACTTAAGGGTTCATCAATAGCACATAGTCCAGCTTGATGACTCAACACTTGTCGAATAGTAATATCCGCTTTTCCGTTTTCTGCGAACTCTGGCCAATGCTTCGCCACTTTATCCTCATAATCAAACAGTCCTTTGGAATGCGCATGCGCCACCGCCATCGAAGACACGCCTTTTGTGGTGGAAAAAACAATAGAAATAGTATCCTCTTCCCAAGGGTCGCCCGTTTGTTCATCTCTAATGCCGCCCCAAAGGTCAACTACTTTTTTCCCTTTATAATATACACAGCAACAAGCTCCCAATTCGCCTCGCTTCTTGAAGTTCTCTTCAAATACAGTTTTTACTTTTTCAAAGCCTGCTTCGACAGATCCTTTAGCTACTTGATTACTCATAGTTCATTTGATTTGAAGTGTGTTTTGAAAAAGTATCACCTTAATTCAAGGTATTAGCCTACCCCAACTCAAACCCCTCAAACTCAATCGTACTAATATCAATTTCGGGCGGCAAAAAGGTAGAAGAATCTCCACCGCCTTTTATGATTTCGCGCACGATAGTAGAGCTAATGTGCGATTTACTAGGGTGTGCAATAAGAAAGATAGTCTCCAACCCCTCTCCTACTATATTATTCAGTTGAGAAATCGTTTTTTCATAATCGAAATCTGATGCATTCCGTAAGCCACGCAAGAGATAGCGCGCGCCAATTTTATTGCAATAATGTGCCGTCAATTTCTGAAAGGAATCCACTTCTACTTTTGGTTCATCAGCGAAGACCGCTTCAATCCATGCGAGGCGTTGTTCCAAAGAAAAAAGGTATTTCTTCTGCGAATTGATGCCAATGGCTATAATCACTTTATCGAAAAGTGGCAAGGCACGTTTTACTAAATCAACATGTCCTGTGGTGATAGGGTCGAATGAACCCGGGAAAACTGCTATACGCATATTAAAAAAATATCTTTATTTTTTTGAATCATATAAGGCACTCAGGGCATTTAGGGAGCAGGCAAAAAATAACCTACCCAAAATTTAGATTCGTTATTTCTTGCCTCCTCCCTTAAGATTTTTTTTTAAAAAATCACTATACGATTTCTCTTTTATATACTCTGAGTGCCTTATATGGTTCGAACTATTGTATTACCAGAAATAACCAACTAGAATTGCCGTAACGACCAGCAAAATAGCTGCTTGATAGCGGTAATTCAAATACCACGGCAAACTACTCAATTCTTCGGTTTCTTCCTTAAATAAACGCGGTGCCCATGTATAATTCGCTACTTGCTCGGCACGTGGCGCAGGAGTCATCAAACTGACAACTATATGAACAATCATACAAAAGATGCATAGGAAGCATGTCATGTGCAGGAAGTGAATGCTAGTTAGACTTTCTGCAAAGCCATATACATTCGCAAATATCATAAAGACACCAAATACAAAGCCTGCCATGAGACTTGCAAATGCGCCTGTGGCACTCGCCCGTTTCCAGAACAAACCTAAAATAAACACTGCCACTACAGGCGGTGCTATAAAGGAAAGCACGATTTGGAGATATTGGAAAAGCGACTCAAAACGTTCGATCTGTGGTGCCCACAAAGAAGCCAATACCACCAAGACTAAAGTAGATATTTGCCCCGAACGTACAAGCTGTTGGCTCGTGAAGTCAGGTCGAAATTTCTTTACAAAGTCCATAGTAATCAGTGTAGAGGCAGAATTGAAAGTCGCGGAGGCACTCGACATCATAGCGGCTAAAAGACCTGCTAATACTAAGCCTAAAATTCCTGTAGGTAACAATTTGAACAACAATACCGGATAGGTCATATTTGGACAGTCGGATAGATTGGTGCAAATTTCTCCGCTTGGTAAGTTATAGTTTAGGAAGGTTAAATCTAATTCCGAAAATAAAATCAAGGCTAATAAGCCCGGAATTACCATAATAAAAATAACGGGGAGTTTCAATAAACCAGCAAAGAGTGCACCCCAACGCCCATGATTCATTGTTTTCGCACCTAGCACACGCTGTACCATGAATTGATTATTCGCCCAAAAATAGAAGCCCAAAATAGGCACACCAAAGACTAAGCCCGTCCAGGGCATAAATTCATCGTCGCTGCCCCGCACCAAGCTCATCGAGTCTTGGGCATTTAAAGGACTTTGTCCTGCTGCGTGCATCGCATCTAAGGCCGTCACCATACCCGACCAACCACCTACTTCTGCAAAGGCATAATAGGTGAGTAGGATAGAACCTAAAATCAATAAAATTGCTTGTATTACTTCGGTTTGTATCACGGAATTTAAGCCACCTGGTATGGTATAAGCGGCGGCAGCAAAGGCTAAAATAACAATGATAACACTAGAATCTAGCTCGGGAAAGATGATTTTTAGGATAATGTTTCCGACATAAAGTCCTCCTGCGGTATCTATCAAAATATTCCCGACTATCGTGATGAAAGAAAAATAGTAGCGGGAACGTTCATCGTATCGCCTTTCTAGGAATTCGGGCATGGTGTATACCTTCGATTTGAGATAAAAAGGCAAGAAAAAGATGGCAAAAAAGACCAAAACCACTACTGCAAACCATTCGTAATTGAATACATGTACATTCGTCTTGAAGGCATCCGACGCTAAGCCTACTAAGGTAGAACTTGAAATATTGGCAGCGAAAAGCGAAATACCTACCACAAACCAAGTCATGCTGCGGCCTGCTAAGAAGTAATCTTCGGAGCTTTTACGTTTTGCATGATAAAGCCCATAGGCAATAATAAGCACAGCATAGGCAATCATGATACCTATGTCAATGTTACTTAAAGAGAAGGTTTCCATAAAAATTTCTTGTATTTTAAACGACGAATTTAAGTAGTTTTTGTCGTTACTTTTGGCTAAGGACTGCATAAAAAAAGAGCGAAGATGAATAATCTGCTTCGCTCTTGTGAAATCAACCGACTGTTATTATGAAGGAATAACTTTTTAAACATTGCAATAAAACAATGTTATAGTCGTAATACCATTTATCTAAAAACCATTTAACCATTTCAAGCAAATAAATAGCAGTTTATGACAAAATCAAAAAGCACATATTGGCTAATATGTCACAAAAACCATTTTTTATTTCGTGCTAAGTAAGGACTTTTTGCTTGAACCACCAAATATTTAGTTGATAAAAAATTCACATTCTAGGAATTATTCACTCCTGTGCGCAAGAATGAACAATCAATAGTTTTCATTACTTATCTTTGGCAATTAAAAGCAATAAGAACAATGAAAAACATAGCTTTAGGACTTATCATATTCGCAGCTTTTTTTATCTACAGCTGCCAAGGAGAATCGAAACAGCATGCACACAGTGTAGACTTGCTAGAATATGGCATACCAATGAGCATTGCGGTGCCTGTAGATTCGCCCATTATAAAAACAGAAGATTGGATTGTAAAGAAAGGGGTGACTGTCAAAGCAAATGACCAATATGATTTACAGGTATTCTATCAAGATGCAAGTACCTCCGATTTGGTAAGCCTGAAAGCAAATGCGCTTGCGGAGGTAAAAGGTAATCGCTACTTTTCTGCTATTGTGGAAGAAAATGAAGCAGGCTTTGTATATGAATCTAAGATTGATTCTAGCAATATTAATTATGGCTTTCGGCATATCCGACTTCAAGGAAATAAGGAATTCACCTTTCAGCAAAGTATGATTGGTACATTTGATTTGGAGGCTGTACAAAGTATGTATAAAGCAGTACAAGAGGGGAAATAGTAGATATAAAGTTCTAAACTCAAGTGCAAGTGCAAGTTTATAAATTGTACTTGCGCTTGAATTTGTATTTTAGGAAACAGGGAAGAAACTAAAAAGGGATTGTCCCCTTAAATACTTGCATAGCTGGCCCGCATAGCCACACATCTTTGAAGTGTTTTTCTTCTTGTTCAAAACGAACCTTTAGGAAACCGCCTTTTGTCCGAATAGGAACTTCTCGAATGCCTGTATCAGAACGACGCAAGGCATAACTAATGGCTGCCGCTGTGACTCCTGTGCCACAAGAAAGCGTTTCATCCTCCACACCGCGCTCATAGGTCAAGACTTCAATTCCATTATTCTTTTCTGCTACAAAATTTACATTTGCACCATCAGGATGATAAAGCGCACTATTACGGATAGTTCTTCCTTGGGTTACAATATCAATTTGGTCTAAATCATCGGTGAAGACAACGTGATGAGGTGAACCTGTATTCAAGAAAAAATAATCGGGTTCCTGCTTGATGCCATGTACATTATTCATTCGAAGTTCTACCCAGCTCTCTTTTACAGTAGCATGGTGCAGTCCGTCTACTGCCATAAATTGGCAATCACTCTGCACTATACCAAGATGATGTGCAAAAGCAACGATGCAACGTCCACCATTTCCGCACATACTGCTTTCATTGCCATCAGAATTGAAATAGACCATTTCAAAATCTAAAACAGGGTGATTTTCGAGTAAAATCAAACCATCAGCCCCTATCCCAAAATGCCGATCGCACAACTGTCGAACCGTCGTTATGTCTTCTCTTGTTAGCCATTGTGTTTCTCGTTGGTCTATTAGAATAAAGTCGTTACCTGTACCATGATACTTAAAAAAAGGTAGTTTTTGCATTAATCTTGTGTTTCCGTAGTTGTAGGCGTTGTAATCATTTCTTGGTTGATTGGAATTCCTAATACCTCTTGTCTATATATAAGAAGAGCTACCAATAAAAGTATAAAAACAAGCCCCCACAAAGAGAATTTCCAACCCCAGATATTTCCTATATATTCTTGTTCTTCTAGTTTTTTTTGTTCTTCCATAGTTTTGTAAAAAGGAATGAATTCGGAATGCTATTTAGTCAAAGTATCTGAAATGTCAGTACGCGAGGCTTGTATAGCGGGCAAAATAGCCGCTACAAAACCAATGCCCAATGCTCCAAGAAGTAGCCACCACTCCTTCTGTAGAAATTGCATACCTGAAAATGTATAGCGATAGGATTCTTGCATTGCGCCAGCAAATACTTCCATACCTCCATGACTTAAAAAGATACCTAATATATAGCCCAAAATAGCTAATAGCAAGCCTTCTAGAATAATGAGTAGAAACAAGCGCGAAGGCCTAGCTCCCATCACACGCATGAGTGCCAATTCGTATTTTCGTTCTTTCAAAGAAGAAAAAAGAGAAATAAAAATACTTAGTGCAGATACAAAAATAATGACAATCGCTAGTATCCGCAGTGCTTTCTCTCCTGTGTCCATCAGACTAAATAAGCGATTAATCTCTATAGCGGGTGTCGCCGCTTGCATATCTGTATTTTCATTGATACTTCGCTGCATATTCAAGGCTTGAAAATTGCGTCCTTTAAACTTAATCAGCAACGTAGTAATGGATTTTTCATCAGCTTCTTCTAGTAGCGGTTTTGGAATTTCATGCTGCGTTTCATGTGCGTGGTCGTGGTCGTGATGGTCCTGTCCGCTATGGTCGTGGTCATCGTGTCCGCTGTGGTCATGTGCATGCTCATCGTGGCTATGGTCGTGGTCGTCATGTGTGTGCGCCTCTCCATCTGTATTTGTTGTAGCTGCTTCAGTCGTTGCTTCCTCCTCATGATCGTGGTCATGGCTCTCATGCACTAGCCAAAAACTCTGCGGGGTAGTCAGTATCAATTGGTCAATAACCGCGCCTGTAGGCTCTAAGATGCCTACTACTCGAAAGGCTTCTGCATCATCGTGCGCCAAATCTTCGTCATCTATAAAGCCATGAGAACTTTTGAAGGTGTCACCAATCTTGAGTCCTTCTTTTTCTGCTATTCCACCACCAATTGTGACATCAAAGTTTCGTTCCCAAATCTTACCTTGAGCAATTTTCGCATCATACAGACCTACTATATCCTGCGTAGTTCCCACTATTCGGTAGCCTCTATAGCTATCTCCCATAGATAAAGGAATGGACTGCTCAATGAGTGGATGCTTTGGATTGAGAAATGGACGTATTTCTTTTATAGAGACATTACCTGTAGGTGCATCTACATGATACATACTGCTCAGGATGAGCTGCAAGGGACTACCTTTTGCACCTATCACGAGGTCAATACCTGCTAGGTTTTTTTCAAAATTATCTTGTAGTTGCTTATCTAATAAAAATAGCAACGAAATTAATCCCACTCCTAAGGCAAATAATAATATGCTTAGAAAAGTAGTGAGTGGTTTATGTAATAGATTTTTCCAACTGAGTTGCAGTAAATTCATTCTATGAATTTATATAGGGAATAGTGTTAAAAGGCAAATTTATACTTGCACCATTCCTAAAAAGGAACGAAGAATAATATTTCTCACTTGTGTGTGAGTTGCTTTATTTTAGTTCCGAAAGCATAAAGGTAAAAAGTAGGATGCAAAAGAAAGGTATACTTTATGTAATCTTTCTGCCTTACTGTGACAAAAAGGAAACGCATAAAGATATAGTTAGTTGAGTTGCCATCTTTATTAGAGATTCTGATTTTAAAATGGACCGGCTACTTAGGCTCTGAATTGCGCTGCAAGAAATACTGCACTCCTATTTCAGCACCAATATTAGCGAAGCCTGTGCTTAAATCAAAGTCTCCTTTAAATGGCACTAAGTAGCGATAGCGCACGCCACCATGCAAGGATACATATTTTGATAAAAACAGTCCTAAGCCACCTTTTATGTGAAAAAACACATTAGAATTCGTTTCAAAATCGGGGAATCCTTCCGCATTCGTAATGGCTTGCTTATCAGCTAAGATGCCTGGGCCGCCTTCTATGAAAAAGTAATTTTGTCCTGCTGGAAGATAAAAACGTAAGAATGGAAACAAGCCAACTTGACTTGTTTTGGCTTTCAACTGATAATCGCCTTCAAAAGCAAAACCAACAGCTATATTTTTGTAAGAAAAATAACTTACCGCAGGGCGAATCATTAAACTTGCTGGCGAAACCAAGCGATTGATAAGGCTCAAAGAACCATCGAAAGCGAAGGACTCGGCTGCTAAGGCTGGAAGTTGAGGCTTTTTGGTATATTCTTTCTTTTGGTAATTATTGGCATAAAACTGAAATCCTATCCCGAATTCAGGCTTGGCTGCATCCGAAAGGGAAAGATCATCCGTCCGCAATTGCTCTATGAGACTGATACCTGCATAAAAATCAAGCGCTATATTTCTACGAATAAAATAACTCCCTCCCACATCAGCACCTATGCGTAGATAGCGCGTTTGTTCGCCAGGTGTCCCAATAACAAAAGCCTCATCGGTACTATAGATTTTATTATAAATTAAAGAAGGCTGAATAAAGAAATGAAAAGGCTGCATTTGCCGAAAATAATATCGCGCGAATACGCCTACTCCTGTAGAGGTTGTGGAAATACGTTCTGGAGGGCGCTTCACATTCACACCTTGGTTTTGAATTTCAAGCTGCACCCCAATGAGCATCTCTTCTGAGAGAAATTTGCCTAATCGAAGTCCTAAATTAATATCGGTGTAGGTTGCTGTAGCATCATCTTGGTAGGTAAGATTGAGCGCACCACCTGCCATTCCCCAATAATCCAACTGGGCTGTAAGTGTGCAAACAAATACTAAATTAAAAGCAAGTAAGAGCCTATATTTAATTTTCATAGAACAAGAAAATATGAAACTAAGGAACAATATCTATCTCTTGTGTACTAATTTTACATCTAATTAGATTCGATTTCTTGTAAATAATTACTCAAAAAACCTTTTACTACCGAAAGTGCCATTTTGAAATCGTGATTATTATTAATCACGATATCTGACTGCTCTGCATAAGGCTTAATGTATTTCTCATAAGTTGGAGTCACGTGATATTGATAGCGGTAAAGCACATCATCTAAGGGATAATTTCGTTCAATTTGATCGCGCTTTATTCGCCGAATAATTTTTAGATTATCCTTTGCATGAATAAAAATCTTCAAATCAAGCAATTCCCGAATTTCAGGAACATGCAGCACAAAGATACCTTCCACAATCAAGATGGGAGCAGGGTTGTAGATAATCATCTCTGGCGTTAGCAGGTCATTATTGAACGTATACTCAGGTCGTTCCACCTTATCGCCTACAATGATCTGTTGCAAATCCCGACAGAATGCAATATGATCTACAGCACCTGGCAAATCATAGTTCTCAATCCCTT
>CALGLY010000425.1 GCA_937959095.1 uncultured Saprospiraceae bacterium | reverse complement strand
CCGCCGTCTAATTCGTCTTGTAGTACTTGTAATTTTTCCCACTCGCCTTTAGCGGCTAAGTCAGCTTGCTCTGGCCAAGTTGTAGGATCGTACATTCTGTACCTTGGATTTTCGGCAATCAAAATTTCACGGATGCGCTCAGGCTTAGTTGCTGCCAATGCTTTGAAGGTAGCTACACCAGCGTCCGTCAGTACTTGAGAAATTTTCGGGCCGATGCCTTCAATTTTCTTTAGAATGTCCTTTGCCGCTTTTTTAGGCTTCGCTGCTTTCTTAGCTGCAGGTTTTGCTGCTGCTACTTTCTTAGCCGCAGGCTTTGCTGCCGCTTTAGGTTTTGCCGCTGCCTTAGAGGCTGCTTTTTTCTTCGCTTTAGGAGCAGGAGCTGCCATCTTAGTAGCTGTTGCAGGAACAGAAACTACAGAATTCAGAATACCTTCATAAGGAGATGGTACATACTTATCTGCATTCCAATCATTTTCCCAACGCTCGTTATTAATCAAATAACGGAATTCGTAGTCGCGGCCTGTTTCTAGTTCGATTTCAGTATAGTAGGTTTCGCCATTTGCTTTTAGCGGAATACCTGCTCTATCCCAATCATTGAAATCGCCTAATAAGACTACGGATGCACTTTCTGCAATAGCTACTTTCGGCAAAGAGAAAGTAACTTTACAAGCTGTTTTTGAATATTCTTTTTTCATGCTAAATAATGTTAGTAAATAGGTGTTTTGCTTTTGCTTTAAATTATTTCGCATTACATGAAAGAAAGCTGGTGGCAACACCCATCCTTGTGCTTTGTTAAATTGTTGTGTGTTCTTCTATAAATCCTAGAAGCAGAAAAACTACTATCACAGGTTTTTATTGAAGATCCAATTGTTTTAGATACATGGTAAGTAACTCGTGTTACTTATGTATTGGAAAAGGTTATTTCAAATGCAAAATTAAGTAAGTATTCGGCTAAAGTCAATTGTATAATCTTCACAGCAACAGTACTTTGACCCTATTTTATAAAAGAAGTAACATTGCTTTGAAAAAGTCTTGTTCTAAAAACCAAACTATTTCTTGAAAAAGTTACGTTTTTAGAAAAATCATAGGTTAAAACACGACTATTACCACCACACATTTGCTTAGTGAATTTTAAATGTGTTGTTTTTTTTTTATTTTTTTTTTGATAAAAATTTGAAAAAAAATAAAATTTTGTTTGAAAGAGCGAATTTTCACTACTTATTTGAGACTTTGGCAGCTGAAATACTTGAAAATAAAGGACAAAAAAGGCGGCATAGCATACGCCACGACAAGAATTTATAGCATCTATTTCTATAAACTGTCTTACTTCAAAGGGGAGTATTCTATATTTGGGGCAAGGCTGTGTCTTCGGCAAATGGAGAATTAACATATAAAAATGAGTAAGCATTCTCAATTCTCCATTAATCATGTCCTAATTCAAAATCGAAATTTAAGTTATGCAAAAATATAATTGGAAATATAGTGTCCTTTTTTTGTTCGTCATCTTTGGTCTAACGGCTTGTTCGTCAGAGGTGCGAAAGCAGCTTAATCCTGTACCGAACTCTTATGGACCAACTAATCAACTGATCGTGATAGCAGATAAGGATTTATGGGAGGGATCCGTAGGCGATACCTTTCGCAATTATTTCGAGTCGGCTTATCCGATATTGCCACAACCTGAACCAATCTTTGACCTGAAGCATTTCACACCACTTGATTTGGAGAAGCAACCGATTCGTAAGGAATTACGAAATTATGTAATATTGGCTGATTTAGCCTCCAATAGTTCCCCTACTATGCGCCTGATGCAAGCCGATATTGGCACAGAAAAGCTCCGAGAGGCACGCGAAGATGTGAATTACTCCACGAGCGTAGGAGAAGATAAATGGGCAAAAGATCAATTGGTTATTTATTTATTTAGCTATGGCGAAGCCGAATTAAAGAGACAAATCGAACGCGCTTTTCCTGCTATCAAGAAGCGCGTGGATAAAGCAAATTGGAACAAGGTAGATGCAACGGTCTACCTCGATGGTGAAAACAATAATGCCATAGCGGACATGAATGAAACGATGGGCTTCGACTTGCGTGTACCAGGCGAGTATGATATTGTACTAAATGAAGAAAACACGGTCTGGATGCGCCGCGAAAATGCAGAGAGCAGTGTCAACTTGATGTTTCATAAGCAACCCTACAAAGACAAGGGACAACTCACCAAAGAAGCCCTAAAAGCCCTGCGCGATTCTATCGGGAAGAAATATGTATCTTCTCGAATACCCGGCACATTCATGCAAGTTAATGATATAGATTTGCCGATGCTATCCGAAGTTCGCAACATCAATGGTAACTATGCCATAGAAGCACGCGGTATTTGGGAATTGGTGAATGATTATATGGGTGGTCCATTTTTGAGTTATGTCACCGTCAATCCTAAAACCAATGAATTGATTTTCATAGATGGCTTCGTGCATGCCCCTGGACGCAAAAAACGCGAGTACATGCAGGGGCTAGAGCATATCATCCAGACTATTGAATTCTAAATGATACAATGCGTTAATGATGCAATGCGTCAATGTTTTAATTCCTTATCGCATTGTATCATTGCTCCATTAAAACAAATCCTTCGTCAAGTGTTTACTTAGTAATGAAAAACTAATTAACTAAACAGTTATGCTTGTCTTTTTGTCTTGTAATTTCGTTAAAAATACTCGTCGTAGCTAAGGCTATGCCTGCGTTTTTTGTCTCATTACAAAACAAAAATCCTACACTTAACTGTTCATTTAGGGACTTCGCGATTAATAACCTACGTAAGATAGTGTAGGATTTTTTAGCTTAATCAAGGCAAAAAACGTAGGCATAGCTGGTTCTGTCGAGGCTTTTTAACGAAGAATAAGCTGAAAAAGACAAGCTAGATGCGTAGGTTATTATTTGCGAAGTCCCTTAATTCTACATTAAGACTCTAGATGTGAGATATGGGATGTGAGACAAAACATCTCCGTAATATCAAATTTCCCTTCTCATTCTACATTGTAGTAACACAAAATGAGCAGAAACACTTGATTTTATCTCATCGTTTACTCATTTT
>CALGLY010000424.1 GCA_937959095.1 uncultured Saprospiraceae bacterium | reverse complement strand
AAAACAATACGATAAAGAGAGTATTTTCTTACAAGGCAATCGCGCTTATGTAAAAAACGGAGTCCAATCGAAAGTTGGTTTTTTATATAGAAATCTAGAGCAAGAGATGGAGCTTTCCTCTGTCGCTACAATGGAGTATGCTAAAGCAAAAAATAGCAAAAATATTGCTCGAATTGCAGGAATTGCAGCAGGAGCGATCTACATCGTACCTTTGTTAGGAAACTCCAATAATTTTTTCAATAAATCAGAAAATGTATTGCTCTGGGGAATTGGCACTATTGCAGCCTATTCCGTGAGTCTTCAGTTTAATATGAAATCGCGAAATGAGATTAATCGGGCAATTTGGTATCGCAATCGGGATGTGCTATTGCTAGTAGATTAGGAACGAAACGCCTTTCGATATTCGGAAGGCGATCTGCCTTTTATCTTCTTAAATTGGCGATTGAAATTCGATAAATTATTGAAGCCTACTTCATAGCTCAATTCTGTGACCGTGCGTTCTTGGGTCAATAGTAATTGGCAAGCCGTTTCTATGCGCAGTTCATTCAAGAATTGCATATAGGTTTTGCGTGTATGTAGTTTAAAATAGCGACAAAATTGCGAAACACTTAAATTAGCTAAAGCGGCAACCTGCTCCAATTCAATTTTTTTAGCTAAATACTGTATGGAATATTGAAAAACTGCATTCAAGCGATGTCCATCTTCTTCCTTCGAAGAATAAGTAAATGCTTCTGCATTTAATACTTCTAACTCTTTGGTTTCTGCAAAACCTGCCAAAATAGCAATCAACTGCTGGAAACGCGCCACGCCTTCCAACGCTAAACAATTACTGATCTCTTTTTGTACTATTTCGCGTAGTTCCCCCACTCCACGTAAGCCGCATTGCGCTTCCTCTAGAACTTGCTTTATTGCACTCAATTCTGGTACATCAAAAAAACCTGTTCCAAAAGAATTTTCATGAAAAAAAATAGAAATGGAATAGACTTCTGGACTTTCGGAGGTATAATAAATCGCATCGTTTTTAATCAAATGCGGCACATTTGAACCAATCAAAAACACATCCCCTTCTTGAAAAGCCGTGCAACTGTTACCTACTAAAAAAACACCACGCCCCTGCTGAATAGCCGTCAATTGCCACTCTGGATGATAATGCAAGCGATCATAGAAGTGTTGTCCTTCATCTACTTGTATACGAAAGGAAGTTTGCTCAGTTTTTGGTATGCGGAACGGGATGGGTTTCATATGAAAAACGATAATTACTTCTTAGATCAAAAAAAAGCTCGGTTTTGCAATTCGGAATTCTCCTTTTCTTTTACTAGGTAAAACGATTCAATACTTAGATGTAAAAATAAGAGCTTCTGCTGAGTTTTCGCTATTTATTTCATTTTTAATGATTAAGATTTCCGCTTTGAATTATAAGTGCCACCCCTTAATTAAACGAGTCTTCTATCAGCATCTTTTTTCCGCTATTCCTGCCCGACAAGCGGAGCAGGCGGGTTTCCTTAAAAAATAAGTCCGTAACGGGGCTATGCACTGATTTTTAAAGCAAAACTATCGAAAAAATATAGCTCCTAGAACTACCCGTTTAATTAAGGGGTGGCACTTATATAATCGTGAACAAGCATTAATCAGCCAAAAAATCAACTATGAAAATCGAGTAATAGAGGTACGTGATGTTATTTTAATATTGCGTTCTTCGCTTCTCACACTACCAACGATTCCCCTGCTTTATGGCTAATTTGATAAGAATTACCACTGATAAAATCAAATTCCATACGGACATTCCCACTTTCTATCTTATTTTTGCAGCCACGCGAAAAAGCGGGCATTATGAAGTGGATAAAATACATCGGAATTACCTTAGTTGTTTTATACTTATTGCTAGGTGCAACACTCTATTTTGTACAAGAGCGTGTCGTATTTAATCCCTATAAATTGCCCAATAATCATAATTTTGGCGTAGGGCAAGAAGTAGAAATTCCACTCGAAAAAGGACTCGCAATGAACTGCCTGATGATAAAAGAACCAAACTCCAAAGGCGTGGTCTTATATCTACATGGCAATCGAGGAAATATTGGCTTTGGAATTTATCAAAGTCGGCATATGAAGGGGCGCGGTTATGATGTATTTATCCCTGATTATCGCGGGTATGGAAAAACAGAAGGTAAGCCAAGTTCAGAAGCACAAGTACTACATGATGTAAAAATTGTGTACGAATATTTAAAAAGAAACTATAACGAAGAACAAATTGTCATAGTAGGCTATTCACTTGGCACGAGTATGGCGACCTATTTAGCTTCGCAATACAATCCGAAACATTTAGTATTGATTGCGCCTTTCACAAGTTTAGTGGATATTAAAAATCAATATCTCTGGATGTATCCTGATTTTTTAATAAAGTATCCATTAAGGAGCGAAGAATTTATAAAAGATGTCAAATCTCCAATTACCCTCGTACATGGCACCAATGACCGTGTAGTAGCTTATAGATATTCTCAAGAATTAGTACAAATAAAACCTACTCAAACGAAGTTAATCACCGTAAAAGGCGAAAATCATCGAGGCATTATCTTTGAACCTGCCTTAAGAAAGGCCTTGGATAAAATATTAAAGTAAATAATAGTGGCTCTACTT
>CALGLY010000423.1 GCA_937959095.1 uncultured Saprospiraceae bacterium | reverse complement strand
CGAACTGGTAGGTTATTTTCTACAAATTCCCTTACCTTCTTTTCTTTTTACAAATTTTTTGTTGTCATAAAGCTATTATCAAGCGTAAATACAAGTTCAAAAGACAAACTATTTGGGCTTGCAATTTTTGAATTGCTTAGAACTAAGGCAACTCCCAATAATAAACTGCACAATTTATTAATGTGAATTGCCTAAAATATAACGTAAGAATGAATTCTTTTCAAAGAAATATTACCCTACTATTAATTGTCCTGTTTTCTATTACACAAGCTTGTAAAAGTACTAAAGAATTGAGTGAGACTAGTACGCTGCCAAAGCCTGTCGGTGTAGATCCTGCGGTATTGGCAAAAAGTGCTTTAGGCTATGCGGATGCGAATACGACTGTACTTACTCCCGAAGTAGATCCTATTTCTGAGATAAGTGTCGCGAAACTAGATCCTAATACGCTAATGGCAAGCTTGGAACGTACGAAGTGTTATGGCAAATGCCCAAATTACGAAGCGAAAATATTTACGAATGGATTAGTGCTGTTCGAAGGCAAAGCACATGTGCCACGCAAAGGTTTATTTGAAGCATATCTACTACAAGCACAGCTCGATAGCTTGATGAGCCAAGCAGAGCAATTGAGTTATTTTGATTTAGCGGAAACTTACCCTGAAAACGGCTTTGTAATGGCAGAGTTACCTAGCACAATTACTTACTTAAAGCAAGGTGCTCGCGAACAAAAAATCAAGAATAATCATAATGCTCCCAAAATGCTCCAATCCTATGAACGTTACTTGGAAGAACTCCTAGAAACACTAGATTGGAAGCCTGTGATGGAGCATTAATACTAGTCCAGAAAGTTCAAAATGGAAGACTATAAAGCTTTCTCTTTTAGTTTTGCATATAGATTACGTTACTTCCTTATGCATCCTTTTAGAAAGAACCAAAAAGTATAACTACTCGATTGCTTTGAAAAAAGCATTTATAATGAGATGCTGTATTTTAAACAAAAAAATGAGGCGTATTTTTATAAAAATTTAGACCCTTTCCAAAATCGAAATAAATCATTACTTTTGTATAGGCTTATTCGTAAAGCCTTTAGACTACATGCCCCTAATTAAAACTTTTAAAAAATATGTATGTGAACAGCCACTTTATCTCATGCTTTTATGTGATAAATACCCTTTCCTATTGGGGTATTAGGCTTTGTTTATGTGCGTTTCTTTTTTTCTTTAGTGTCTCTTCTCACCATGTCATTGCACAAGTATCCTCTCCACTTTCTTTTATCCGCTTGAGTAAAGCAGATGGGCTCTCTTCTAATAAAGTTTATAGCACGATTAGAGATGATAGAGGTTATATTTGGATTGCTACGGCAGGTGGGCTTAATCGCTATGATAGCAGGAATTTTTTAGTCTATCGGGCAGATTTAAATGGCTTACAAAGCAATCAAATCAAGGAATTATATAATGACTCGAAAGGCTATTTATGGATTGGAACGGATGGCGGTGGATTGACGCGCTATGATTATAGAAAAGATAAATTTAAGACCTTTAAGCATGAAGCTGGAGATAGTACTACACTGATTCAAAATCAAATCTTGAGCCTTCTGGAAGATTCCAAAGGTCGCTTGTGGGTCGGTACAGAAAAAGGAATAAGTATTTTTGATTACATCACGGAAACCTTCAAGTCTTATCAACATGAGCGAGAAGACCCGCTTAGCATCAGTCATGGTGGTGTATTGAGTATCATGGAAGATAGCAAAGGATATATTTGGATTGGTACGTGGGAAGGGGGAATTAATTTATTACTTCCAGAAGAAAAACTCCCTGAAGGCAGAAAAATAGGCTTCCGACACATCACACATCAAGAAAATTTGCCTTATAGTTTACATCATAATTCGGTGTGGGTAATAAAGGAAGATAATGAAGGGCGACTTTGGTTTGGCACGTTTGGAAATGGGTTAGATTTATTAGTACCGCCGACTTCTTCTTCCTATTATGACTCCCCAATAGAGGATTTTCGTTTTGTCAATTTTCAAATTAAAGGTTATCCACGTGGTATTAGAAGTATTTATTCTATTGAAGAGCATGAGAATACGCTTTGGATAGGGAGTACAGAAGGATTAAGTATTTTAAATCTAGATGATATTGCAGACATCCATTCCTTAAATAGATTATCTTCCAAGTCGAAAGAGATACTATTTGAACGTTATGTAAGTACAGAAAAGAAGAGTCATCAGCTTTATGACAACCAAATTGTAGATATTTATAAAGACCCAGAAGGAATCATTTGGATTTCGACCCAGAAGGGCGTTGCTATTTATAATAATCATCATCATCGAATTCCTTTACTCAATAGCACCCTTCAGAAGGAAGGCTCTCTTGATGTTAATGCTTTTTTTCAAGATGAATCAGGTGTTATTTGGTTAGGAACACGTTCTTCAGGCATTCTAAAATACAATAAAGAAACAGATAGCTCAACACATTTTGACTATCGCACTGCCGAAGGAAGAAGCTTAGAAGATATTAGATGCTTCATGCAGGACGATAGAGGAATTATTTGGATAGGAACAAAAAGTGGCTTATTTCAATTTGACCCTACTACAGAGAAATTAAACCTATTCAAGGATCCTACAATTTCAGATAATCTTTTTGTGCAAGAAGTCTTACAGGACTCTAAAAAACGTATTTGGATTGCCTCTGGCAATGGATTACGCTTAATTGAGCATGGGAAAATAACAGCCTTCTATCTAGATCCTTATAATCCAAGTTCCTTGAGCAGCAATAGTGTGTCGGATATAATGGAAGATGATAAAGGGCGCATATGGATTGCTACTAATGGCGGTGGATTTTGCAGGGTTTTTAAAACTGATAATGGACATTATTATTTTAAGACTTTTTTGGGACAAAATCAGGCAACAGATCCTCCTATCAACTTGGTACAGACGCTAGAACTGGTAGAAGGAAATATATGGGTAGGTGCGCAAAATATCCTCTATAAATATGATATCGAAAAGGATAGTTTTCTTTTTTATGATGCACTCCTTCAGGGAGTCAGTAGTGTCAATGGTATCGAGGCGGATGCTGATAATAACCTTTGGATAGCCAGTCCCGATGGTATTGCCCGCTATGATGAATCGACGGATAGGCTTACGCATTTCCAAAAACGCGATGGTGTGATAGATGGCTACCATATTCGCTCTAATTATAAAGACCAAACAGGGCGAATTTATTTCGGTTGCGAGTCAGGCTTTCATGCTTTTTATGGAGAAAAAGTCATGCTAGATAGCATAGTTCTTATGCCTCAAATTACGGACCTTAAGCTACAAAACAAATCAATTAAAATTTTAGAAAAGGATGAATTATTGGGCTGCGCAATCCTTACTAAAGACATTCTAGAAACGAAAGAAATTGATCTAAGCTATGAGCATTCAATTATTACGCTTGACTATGCTGTTATTGATTATCGAGGAGTGCAAGATTATGAATATCAATACATGCTAGAGGGGTTGGATGAGGAGTGGAATAAAGGAGGAAAAGATAATAAAGTGAGTTATACCAATCTAGAGTCCAGTCTGTATACCTTCAAGGTACGAGCAAGGAATAGTGATGGTTATTGGAGTAAATCTAAAGATTTAGTCATCAATATTTCAAAGCCCTATTGGGAAGAACTTTGGTTTAAGATAACACTACCACTTTTGACGATATTAGGAGTGCTTCTTTATCAATACTCTAGAAGTATAAGAAATCAAGAGGCACAAGCACAATTAGAAAAAATAGTAAAAGAACGAACCCACCAAGCTGAAGAAGCTCGCCAAGAAGCAGAAAGAGCAAATACCGCAAAAAGTATCTTTTTAGCGAATATGAGCCATGAAATTCGTACTCCTATGAACGGCATGTTAGGCGTATTGCAGCTTTTAGGCTATAGCGAACTAGATAGCGAGCAAGAAGAACTCCTAAGCACGGTGCAGCAAAGCGGAGAAAACTTGCTACTCATCATCAATGATATACTGGATTTCACGAAAGTAGAGTCCGAAAAAATAGAATTAGAGTATATTCCTTTTCATATCCGAACGGCTATTGAAAATGTCCTTTTACTCTTTGCTGCTAGTGCCTCCAGCAAACGTCTTCAATTGGATTATGTTATAGATTCAGATGTACCGAGTTCTGTGATTGGTGATGCATCAAAATTGAAACAAATATTGAGCAATCTAGTAGGGAATGCCTTAAAATTCACGAAAGAAGGAAATATTTTCATTCAGGTATCAAAAGCAAGTCCACAGCCAAATGATGGTACAATTCGACTTCGGTTCAGTGTGAAAGATACAGGTATGGGGATTGCAAAAGATCTACAAGCTAATCTCTTTGAAGCTTTTACGCAGGTAGATCCGTCTACTACCCGAAAATTTGGAGGTACTGGACTCGGACTGGCTATTTCCAAACGCTTTTGCGAACTAATGGGAGGCAGAATAGGAGTGCATAGCGAAGAAGGAAAAGGTGCTGAATTTTTCTTTACTATCTCTGTAAAACAAACAGAAAGAACGATAGATGATATCTTACCTCCAGAGCTGCTTTCGGGGAAGACTGTACTTATTTGCGATCGGTCGGATAATCATTTACAGAGTTTAGAAAGCATCTTAGCCGCACTTAAAATGAATTCTATTCAAAAAACAACCTTTGATTTAGATTATCTAAACCAACATAAAAACATAAATCATTGTCTTTGTGACATAGATTTATGTGACTTTAATACTGCATTAGCGTCTCAACTTAATAAGGAGCATCCTAACGTTCAATTTATTTTTACCGTACCTGTAGGAACAAGGATGTCTTCACAAGACGCTTCTTTCGTAATGCTTACCAAGCCGATTCAACATCGGGCCTTACTCAATGTATTATTGAAACACAAATCTGGAATGAACAGAACATCTAACAGGAATCCGCTATCAACGGATTTAGCACAAAAATACCCACTCAATATATTAGTAGCAGAAGATAATGTATTTAATCAAAAATTGATTCTCACTGTACTCAAGAAAATAGGATACATTCCTACTTTAGTAGAGAATGGACGAGAGGCAGTAGATATAATAGAAAAGAAGAAATTCGACCTTATTTTTATGGATGTGCAAATGCCTGAAATGGACGGTTTGCAAGCAACGCGTGCTATACGCCAAAAACCTGTAGAGCAACCTATTATTGTAGGTGTTACAGCTAATGCAATGAGTAGTGACCGCATCAATTGCATGGAAGCAGGTATGAATAATTATATCAGTAAGCCTTTCAATTTAGGGCAACTAACTGAGTTGATAAGCCAAATAGGAAAGAAAACACACGAATTGGAGGCAACTAATTAGGAATAGATTTTTTTGAGGATCAACTTATTAAAATTCATTCTTTTTAACCTCCAAGCATTTAATACACTGTAACAGAAATTTCTTTGCATTTATGACTGCTTCTTTTTCCAGTTTTCTTCGTTACAAAATCGGGCTTCATAACCAGTTATGTTCC
>CALGLY010000422.1 GCA_937959095.1 uncultured Saprospiraceae bacterium | reverse complement strand
CTTTGTCAAGTATGAAATGGTGGTCTTGCACAATTTTTTAGAAAGAATAAAGTGATCCGTTTTTCTAATTTTTTATAGTCCTTTCCTTTATGCGTAATAAGGTTTTATTGGTAATACTGTATTTGTTGATAGGTAGCTACTTATTAGCACAAGATATACCCGCCGAACAACAAGAGTTGATAGAAGCTTTGCTGCAAGACCTCGAATCGGATGGCGATTTCGATTTTAATACCCTTTTTGAAACCCTCCAATACTATCAAACGAATCCACTCAATATTAATACGGCTACAGAAGAAGATTTTAGAGAATTAGGCTTGCTTTCGGATATTCAAATCGCTGATTTGTTGCAACACCGAGAACAGACAGGCGAATTTCTTGCCCTTTTCGAGCTGCAAGCCTTAGATACGTTTAGTGAGTCTCTTATTCAGGCTTTGCTTCCTTGTTTTACGGTCAAAAGTGATGTAGATGATTATCAGCGATCTATCAAGGCGATGCTGCAAGAGGGAAAAAATGAGCTGTTCTTGCGCTGGATGCGCGTTTTGCAAGAAGCGCGTGGCTACACAGAAGATGTAAGCGAGACCAGCCGATTTCAAGGCGATCGAAACAAGCTCTATTTGCGCTACAAACATGGCTACGAAAACAAACTAAGCTATGGCTTCACTGCCGAAAAAGACGCAGGCGAAACCCTTTTTAAAGCACCGAACAAAGCGGGTTTCGACTTCTATTCGGCGCATTTTTATCTGAAAGATTATAAGGATAAGATAAAAGCAATTGCACTTGGCGATTACTCGGTGACGCTTGGACAAGGCCTATTGATGCACACGGGCTTTGGCTATGGTAAGTCGGCTTTGGTGATGAATATCAAGAAGAGTAGCCGAAAGATACGTCCATATCGCTCGGTGAATGAGGTTGGTTTTTTGCGCGGTGCTGCTGCGACAATCAAGCTAAACGAGCAGCTTGAAGCTACTGCCTTTGCGTCCTATAATGGAAAGGATGGAAATGTTATCCTATCCGAAGATATAGCATCTGGTTTGGATGATGCCTTATTAGGATTTACTTCGCTTCTTATTTCGGGAATGCACCGAAATGAGAATGAAATTCTAGATAAGAATGCCATTCGACAACTTACTATGGGTGGCAATTTGACCTATAGCGGCAAGGATTGGCGAATTGGTTTGAATGGAGTCTATGATAGTTTCAATCAGGAATTGCAACGACGTGTTTCTCCTTTTAATCAATTTTATTTTAATGGAAAATCGAATTTTAATGCGAGTGTAGATTATAATCTAAATCTTCGCAATTTTAATCTATTTGGTGAAACGGCTATTTCTAAAGGCGGCGGCTTGGCTACCCTGAACGGAATGTTGGTCAGCTTGGATAGAAAAGTAGATTTGGCGGTACTTTATCGTAATTATATGCCTGATTATGCAGCTCTGAATGCAAATGCTTTTGGTGAAACGGTAGGTGTACGTAATGAAAATGGTTTATATTTTGGTTTAGTCATTCGACCTACGCAGAATTTGGAATGGAGCAGTTATTTTGATACTTATGAGCATCCTTGGCTGAGATCACAGGCAGACGCGCCTTCCAAAGGCTATGATTGGCGGACTAAGTTACGCTATTTCAAAAAGCGCGATTTTGAAGCTTATATCCAATTGCGCTACGAAGCGAAAGAAATGAATTCGCCAAATAATACGACTGCTACCGATTTTCTGACGACTCGCGAAAACTTTCAAATGCGCTTGCGAATTGCTAAAAAAGTAAACCCAATGATTGAGTTACGCACGAGTTTTGATTTAGGTTATGTACAGTTTGGTAGCGATTCCGAGCGTGCAGAAGGTACTGTTTTATTGCAAGATGTGGTCTTTAAGCCGCTTTCTTCTCCTTGGTCATTCAGTGCGCGCTACGCGCTTTTCGACACGGATGGCTATGCGATTCGATTTTATTATTTTGAAAATGCCTTACTCAACACCTTTTCTGTGCCAGCTTATTTTGATAAAGGTTCGCGATTTTATCTTAATGTGCGTTACAAGGGGATTCAAAATTTGATGATAGAAGCGCGTTATGATCAAACATTTTGGACGAATAGAGATAGAATTGGAAGTGGTTTGGCGGAAATAGATGGATCGTTGCGTTCTAGTGTTTGGATGCAGTTGCGGTATCGGTTTTAAGTGAGAACAGAGAATAGAGACCATTTCATTGAGACCCGCCTGCCGTCGGGCAGGGAAGAGAGACGTTTTAGAATGAAAATAAAATCTCTATTCTCTGCTCTCTCAACGAAGTGGTCTTTGTTCTTGCTATCTCTAACAAAAAAAATGTATTAGTTTTTACGATTTAGGAGCATTCATTTTGATATGTAAATGCTTTTTGCAACTTTTGCAGCCCGATATGCCAATCCATACTTAAAAGTGGTACTTAGATTGGATAGTACTTTTTGTTTTAGGCAAGGCATTTTTCTTTTGCATCCTTCTGGCTGGTAACGAAAAATAACGCCGCATAAGACAAAAAGTTCTCTAATATAATGCTACTTTTAAGTATGGATTGGTATTAATACAGAGAGGTGGCCGAGCGGTTTAAGGCGCACGCTTGGAAAGCGTGTTTACTCGAAAGGGTAACGAGGGTTCGAATCCCTTCCTCTCTGCTTTTTTCCTAATAAACCCCCACCGAAAGCATTACCAAGGTGCAAGCCCTTTCCGTTTCTATTCCTTTTTCTTTAGCCAATTTGGCAAGTTCTGCATTTTCCGTGCCTGGATTGAAGATAATTCGTTTTGGAGCTAAACCTAAAATATAATCATAGTAGGCTATTTGCCGCTTAGGATTCAAGTAGAGGGTTACGGTATCTATATCGGTGATGTCGGG
>CALGLY010000421.1 GCA_937959095.1 uncultured Saprospiraceae bacterium | reverse complement strand
CCCCTTGCCCCGCAACTGCTGCGGGTTCGTAGTATTCCAATATTGCCGTTTCACCCACTAGAATTTCTGTAGCAAAAAGACGACTATCTAGGTTGTTGTGGATATTATAACTTCCTAGCACTTGTGTTTTCTCCTTGTTATATACAAATAAAAACGCGCCATCGGGTAAGTAGAAATCGCTATATAAAAAGTTAGTAGAAACAGCCCCTGGACAAGTAACTTGCAATCGCCACAAACGCGCGCCATCCGATAGGGTTTGCCATAGTCCTGAATTTTGAAGGGTATAATTAGCTTTAAATGGAATAGCAAATCGGTATGGTACATTCTGTTGGTCACGAATAGCATCTTCGGCTTGTATAGCCGCCAAGTCAATCACTGATGTTTGTAGTTCTGGAATATCCGTTCGGTCTGCTACAAAGCCAAAACTAAGGGGTGTCCCTCCATTACTGATTTGAGCTTGGAGCAATGTGCTATTGCAGAAAAGTAATAGACCGCAGCCTAGTGCCCCTTTGAATAGAAAACGTATGAAAGTAGTCATAGTACATGATTTTACTTTGTAAAATGGTTACAAAGTGTGTGAAATGAGAACAGCATATAAAGTTCTATTATGCTAAATCCGTATTCCCTCTTATAAAAGTGATTTTCTCTTCAAAGAAAAGAAAATAGGAGGTCACTAAGAAACCATTTCTTCCGAAGAACTAGAATTACTTTCCGTAAGCTAGATTTCAACTTCCCAAGGAATTAGTTTAGCATAAAAATAATATCCTGTCAGTACGTTTTTTTAAATAGGCCGCATATAAATTGTTTGGAATAGGATTGATTTATTATAAGATTATCTTATCTATATACTTAGATGGAAAGCTAAAGTACGGCTTTTTAATAAAAAAATATATGATATGTTTTTTTTATTTATGTGAAATTTAAATCGTAAAAATCATGATTTTGCTTGACTGACTACTAAGTTCGTTGAAAATCATCGCTTTAACTAAGGCTAGAGCTGTGTTTTTCGCCTTGTCTGGATAAAAAATATGCTCCATCAAAAAAGGAACTTAATTATGTTCAAGCACTTACCAACAAAAATAGATCCCCCAAAATTTAAACATTAACTTACTTCTCATTCTTTATACATGAAAGCCTTCTACGTTTTGTGTGTTCATCTACAAAACGTAGAAGGCTTTTTTTTCGACTCCTTATCTCGCTTTTAGTCTTTAGCACTAGTTGTCCATGGCTTAGAGCCTGTTGGGGAGGCAACCTTAGAAGGGGAGCCTCCCCCACAAGCTCTAAAGTCGAGCTAAGGCAACCGACCAAGTTTCAACGGATAATTCAACTAAGTCTAATGCCTGTCCAATATCCCAAAGAATATCTTCCGAATTTTCGACTCCTATCGAGAGGCGCACCAACTTATCGGTAATGCCCATGCGTTGCTTGGTAACGGCATCTACACCTATATGGGTCATACTAGCAGGATGTTGTGCCAAGCCCTCCGTGCTACCCAAACTCACAGCGAGTTTAAATAATTTCAATTGATTCAAAAATTGAAAAGCTTGCTTTTCGCCGCCCTGAATATCAAAAGAAATCATAGCACCAGGTGCTGTATATTGTTTTTGGTAAAGTTCATATTTTTTGCTGCCAGGTTCTAGCAAACCTAAATAATGTACCCGTTCTACTTTCGGATGATTTTCTAAGAATTGTGCTACTACTTTGGCATTTTTCATTTGCTGTTCCATCCGTACTTTCAGGGTCTCCAAGCTGCGTAGTAACAACCAACACGTATTTGGACTTGCCATATTTCCTAAAAAAGTACGCAAAACTTTCACACGCTGCATCACCGCGCTATTACCTAGCACTGCGCCTGCTATCACATCACTGTGTCCCCCAATGTATTTTGTAGCGGAATAAATTACAATATCAGCCCCCAACTGCAGGGGATGTGACCAAAGCGGCCCCATGTAAGTATTATCTACTGCTACAAAAATTTCTTTTTCCTCCGTACTAAATGTATCCGCTACTTTGCGACAGCATTCAATATCAATAATCGCATTGGTTGGGTTGGCAGGTGTTTCTGCATAAATCATCGCTACCTTATCTGCTTTGCCCGATGCCTGTACGCGAGCCACGATATCCTCATAGCTATCATTCGCATCAAAGCCAATTGCTTCTACGCCTATTTTGGGTAAGAAATGATGGATGAAATGATCCGTACCACCATATACAGGTTCGCTAAAAAGCAAGACATCACCTGGTTTCAAAAACTCTAGCAATATAGTACTGATTGCAGACATTCCGCTTTCAAATACCGCACAATCATCGGCTTCATCCCAAAGGCAAAGGCGGTTTTCTAGGATTTCAAGGTTCGGATTATTGATACGACTATAAATAAGTCCTAGTTCTTCGTTTTGTTCTTTATTGCGTATTCCATAGGCTAACTCAAAGAAGGCTTTCCCTTCTTCCGCCGTTTTGAAAACAAAAGTAGAAGTCTGAAAAATAGGGGTTTTTATTGCACCTTCTGATAGTTCTGGCTTATAGCCAAATGACATCATTAAACTTTCGGGAGCGTATCTATGAGTAGCCATAATTTTTGTTTTGTTGGCCCTACATGATTTTTAAATGGTAAAATATAAAGTTCAAATTCAAGTGTCAAACGCAAGCCCGCCTGAATGCTTGTCGGGCAGGTTCAAAATTGGACTTGATACTTGAACTTGCACCTGAACTTAGAGCATACCACTTAATGTTTAGTAGAGCTTGTTTTATTTATAATTTGATACTACAAAGCTATGTTAATTTAGGCTTTATTTCTATATTAATCACTCAATGAAGAATATTTTGCTTTTAAAATAGATTTTTACAGACTATATTACCAATAAAGGTTTTGTAATTCTCTTAAAACAGAAAAAAAATCTAGTATGGATTACAAGATAGATGCCATAGATCGGCGCATTATCAAATTGCTACAAGAAGATGGCAAAATGAAAATTAAGGAAATTGCCCACGAATTGAAGATGACCAATACGCCCATTTTTGAGCGCATCAAGCGACTAGAAAAAGAAGGCTTCATCAAAGGCTATTCCACGATAGTGGATAAGGAAAAACTTGGGTTTAAATTAGTCGCTTTCTGCTCGGTGACCTTAGAAAGCCACAATCAAGAAAACATCCAACGTTTCGTGCAAGAAGTAGGAGGATTATCAGAAGTCATGGAGTGCTACCATATAGCAGGATTATTCGATTATTTACTAAAAGTATATGTGAAAGATATGCTCGATTATCAGGATTTTATCACGAATAAATTAGCTTCTTTAGCGAATATCAGCCGCGTTCAGAGTTCTTTTGTGATGACGGAAATCAAGCACGAAAATGTGTTGCCGATTTGAATTTAAGGCAATTCAATAGACATCCCATTTACTATCCAAATAATAGCGGTATAAAACAGGTTCATGAATGCGGTTGATTTGAATCGTATCGTGTTTTTTGGCAGCAAAAAAATCTTTCCCAAAAGAAGTGATAAGCGGTAAGGCTTCCTTATTGAGCCAGTGTGTAGAAATCGAATCGAATTGGAGTTGGAGGACATCTGTTTTTAAATGCTGTTTATTCTTATGAAAACTAGACCCTAATACCCAGCCCCATTCTCCCATCGTAATGACCTGATTGTGCAGGCCTAAAGTAGTAAAGCCTGCTGCGTTCATCGTTTTTTCAATACAATGAAAAGCAGAGGGTGAAAAATAAGGACTACTCGCTTGTGTGATAAGTATTCCTTGCTGTCCTAGGCGTTTTTTGCAAAGCTGATAAAATTCAAAACTATAAAGCCTAGATAGTTCTATACTTCTAGGGTCTGGTAAATCGATGATAATAAGGTTATAAAACTGTTTCGTTTGCT
>CALGLY010000420.1 GCA_937959095.1 uncultured Saprospiraceae bacterium | reverse complement strand
CGGCTGCCTGCTTGTGTATTAAGGTTTTCTACGATTTGTCGAACCTGATCGCTATGGAATTGATAAGGACGCAATAATTCAAAGAGTACTGTAGAAGGAGCAGGATATTCTAGTAATTGCTGAATATTTATAGATGTAATATCATTTTCCTCCTTTGAAATTTTCTTTTTAATTGAATTTAATAAAAAATCAAACAAAAGCTCTGTTTCTGCTAGGTTTTGAATCGTATTAGCCGCACTTTGCTCGAAGCTCGGATTGATGCTTTTTAATGTGGGAGTCACATGATGTCGTATCTTATTTCGGGCATATTTATCGCTATCATTCGAGGCATCTTCCCGAAAAATGATGTCATGTTCTGTGGCATAATTTAAAATTTCTTCCTTGGTGGCATAGAGTAGGGGGCGTATGATTTTTCCTGCCTTTGGGCGAATGCCATGCAAGCCCCGAATCCCGCAACCTTTCGAGAAATTATAGAGTGCTGTTTCTATCGAATCATTCAAGTGATGTGCTGTGGCGATATAGTCGAGCTTATTTTCGTCTCGTATTTTTTCTAGCCAAGTATAGCGCAATTCACGAGCAGCTATTTGTATAGATTGCTTGCGTTCTTTGGCTAGGCGTTCGGTCTCAAATTGGGTAGAGAAGAAAGGTACACTTAGTTTTTCAGATAAATCCGATAAAAATTGCTCATCCTCATCCGAAAATTTCTTTCTAAGTAAAAAATTACAATGTGCAAGACTGAATTGGAGATTTAGCCTTTTCATTAAGACGCAAAGCACCGTAGAATCTACGCCTGCACTTGCTGCCACTAGAATGTGTTCACTAGGCTGAAAGAGCTGCTGCCGTTGGATATATTTAAGAAAACGTTTTTCCATTTATGAATTTTGCTGAAGTCGTGCATACTCCAAGCGATCTAGTTTAGAGGTTTCATAATAGGTATCTAAGCCACCAATAGCTACCGTTTTTTGGTCGCTAAGGCAAATATGTCCATCTTCGTCTATGCTGTTGTCGGGTAGCCAGATTTCTACTGCTTTTCCAATCACTAGGAAGGTGTTATTGCATTCAATTTTATGAATTTCTTTCAGTTCCATTCCCATCTGAATATGGCTTTCGCGCACATAAGGCGCGAAAAAATCACCCTTAAATTCAGGTGTGATGCCTACCGCTTCAAACTCGGATATATTGGTATCATATTTTGCAGAAGTTTGGTGTGCTGCCTGATAAAAAGACTTGTGAATATGATTGATGGTATAGTAACCCGTTTCGTTGATGTATTGATAAGTATGCCTAGGAACAGTGATCGGGCGTAAAATGAACCCAAAATAAGGCGGATTCGCTCCGATATGTATAACCGAATTAAAGACAGCTACATTCAGTTGTCCTTCCTTACTTTTTGTTCCTATAAGATTTGCACTCTTAAAACCCGATAAATAATTAATAAGTGTTGCGCGTTTTCTACGCTCCATGTCCATGATTTCTTCTAACTTAAAATGCTGCATTATCTATTTTTTTTTGTACTTTTCATAACCTACTTTATCTAGCAGTTCATATTTTTGAGCCACTTGTTGCGCAAGTTGTTTTTTATAGCTTGTTATTTGTTGTTGTACCTTTTCATCTGCACTGCCAATGATTTGCGCAGCTAAAATTCCCGCATTTTTTGCAGCATTCAGGGCAACTGTAGCTACTGGAACACCATTTGGCATTTGTAGAATAGAAAGCATCGAATCCCAGCCATCAATAGAATTGGAGGACTTAATCGGTACGCCAATAATGGGCAAAGGAGAAAGCGAGGCAACCATGCCTGGCAAATGTGCCGCACCACCTGCGCCTGCTATCACTACTTTTATGCCGCGCTGATGGGCCTTTTTTGCAAACTCAAAGAGTCGATCAGGCGTGCGATGTGCTGATACTATAGTTAACTCGAAGGGAATATTAAATGTTTTTAGAATATCAGCGGCTTGTCGCATAACGGGGAGATCAGAGTCGGAACCCATGATAATACTTACTAATGCTTGCATAATTTTGTTTATCTAGCAATAATAAGCAATTTTCAATACGAAAAAAATAAAATATGACTATCCATACGCTTTTAGTGAATGAAGTGGAAAGACGCTTATTTGAGGAAGGAATTCCACGCATCGAAAAATGCTTGAATGAATTGAGTGAAACTGAAGTCTGGCAACGCCCCAATGAACAAAGTAATAGTGTCGGAAATTTGATTTTGCACTTGTGTGGCAATGTACGGCAGTGGATAATAGCAGGCTTGGGATACGAAGCAGATGTGCGCCACCGTCAAACGGAATTCGATGAGCGCGGCCCGATTCCAAAAGCACAATTGCTCGATAAATTGAAAGCATTAGAAGCTGATGCACGAGAAACTTTAGCTAAAGTTAAGGAAGAAGAACTTGTGCAAATTCATAAAGTGCAAGCCTTTGAAGAAACAGGTGTTAGTATTTTGGTGCATGTCACGGAACATTTTTCGTATCATGTAGGGCAAATTACGTATTTCGTAAAGGCTATTAAAAATATGGACATGGCTTATTATGCAGGTATTGATTTAGAGAAGAAATCAAATAACTTCTAAGAGAACTCCCAATTTCGATAGGCAGTTTTTTATCAAAACTGCCTATCGAAATTGGGAATCTATTTTTTTCGTTGGTATGCTTTACTGCTCAAAAGCATACCGAACAATATTTGCTCCCATTTTCAATGCTTTCATTCGCAGTTCTTGCGGGTCATTATGTACTTCTTGATCTTCCCAGCCATCGCCTAAGTCACACTCATAGGAGTAGAAACAAACGACGCGACCTTCCCACACTAAGCCAAAGCCTTGTGCGGCTTTATCAGCATGCTTGTGTATTTTAGGCAAGCCATTTTTAAAATCAAATTTCTGATGATAAATAGGATGCTCAAAAGGTAATTCAATGAACTCCAATTCAGGGAACACCTTCTTCATGGCAGCACGTACATAGGGATCCATCCCGAAATTATCATCTACGTGAAGGAAGCCACCACCTAAAAGATAATAGCGCAAATTTTCTGCCTCTGCATCCGAGAACACCACATTTCCGTGCCCAGTCATATGCAAAAACGGATAATTGAATAGTTCCGCACTGCCAACTTCCACCGTAGCATAATCTTTCTCGAAGGATGTGCCTAAATTTTCATTACAAAACCGCGCCAAATTAGGCAAAGCCGTTGGATTGGAATACCAATCGCCACCGCCACTATATTTTAGTAGTGCCATTTGGAGATTGTCAGCATTGTTGCTTGGAGTGAAGCTGTATAGTGCAAATAAGGCAACTAATAGCAAACTATATTTTGTCATATTTCGCTCTTTTGATTGAGTAAATTTAGAATAGTGCAAGCGGTAATGCCTGCGGTTTCGGTGCGAAGGCGATGTGTCCCCAAACTCACTGGGGCGTAGCCTAATTGAATCGCTAATTCAATTTCTTCTTTAGAAAAATCGCCTTCTGGCCCAATAAGTATCAAAACATTTCTTGCAGTACGGTAGTTGTCCCACAAATTCGTTTTTTTTGACTCATCACAATGGGCAATGTAACGACTTAAATTCGGGGTTTTGTCCTGATTTTCAAGTAAAAAGTCTTTTAATTTTTGGGCTTCATTGAGCTTTGGTAAGTAGGTGCGCAAGGACTGTTTCATGGCACTAATCGCGATTTTTTCTAAGCGATCCATCCGCAATTTGCTGCGCTCCGATTGCTGACAGATGATAGGCGTGATCTCATCAATGCCTATTTCTGTCGTTTTCTCTACGAACCATTCTAGGCGCGACATATTTTTGGTAGGAGCAATGGCAATGTGCAAATGAAAACTTCGCTCCCGTGTTTCCTTGTGTTGCTCTACAATTTTGAGACTCGCCTTCTTTTTGGCTAAACTTGAAATTTCTCCCACATAGCGCGTCCCTTTTCCATCTATAAAATGAATCGTATCGCCTTCCTGCTTCCGCAATACCCGAAAGTGCTTTGCCTCTTCTTCTCCCACAAAGGCAGCATCTCCTTGAATATTTGTAATAAAAAAGATTTGCATGGATTAGGTTTGAGTAAATGTGAGCGTTGATTTCAGTCTCTTTCATTTACGCTGTATTCAGTACATGGTTTCAAGCCAAACTATCTGATAATTCACAATTAAGACTTTCTTCAAAATCATGTAAAATACAAAATAAGCAACTAAATTTGCGGAATGCAAGCAACAGTTCAACAAATCGCGGATTTAGTAAAAGGCATCGTGGAAGGCGACGCGACGCTCCCAATTAATCGCCCCAGCAAAATAGAAGAAGGCGGCGAAGGAAGCATCACCTTTTTAGGCAACGCCAAATACGAACACTTTGCCTATACGACTACTGCATCTGCTATGCTCGTTGCGAAAGATTTTCAGCCTGCCCGTCCGCTTATTCCAACGCTTATTTATGTCGAAAATGTGTACGAAAGCATCGCTATTTTATTGGAACGATTCGGCGCACAAACGGAATCCTTCACAGGCATTTCCGCGCAAGCCATCATTCACGAAAGTGCAATAATAGGCGAAAATACGGCGATTGATGCATTGGCAATCATAAAAGAAGGAGCGAAAATTGGAAAGAATTGTCGTATACATCCGCACACCTACATAGGCGCGGAGGTACAGCTAGGAAATAACTGTACCATTTATCCAGGCGTAAAGATTTATCATGCTTGCGTACTTGGTGATAACTGCGTGATACATGCCAACACCGTAATCGGTGCGGATGGTTTTGGCTTTGCCCCACAAGAAGATGGTAGCTACAAAAAAGTCGCCCAAATCGGGAATGTAGTGATAGAAGATGATGTGGAGATAGGCGCGAATAGTGCTATAGATCGCGCTACAATGGGTTCGACTTATATCCGAAAAGGCGTAAAATTAGATAACCTCATCCAAATCGGGCATAATGTAGAAATTGGCGAAAACACCGTCATTGCAGCGCAAACAGGCGTGGCAGGCAGCACCAAAATCGGAAAAAATTGCATGATTGGTGGGCAAGTCGGATTTGTGGGGCATTTAAATATAGCAGACGGCACGAAAATACAAGCACAAAGCGGCATTGCTTCGCATGTAAAAACACCAGATACTTCCTTATTTGGATATCCTGCTATTGGCTACCGCGACTATGTGAAATCCTATGCGGTCTTTAAGCAATTACCAGATATAAATAAACGCCTTCGTGCCTTGGAGAAGAAGCTTGGAAAACTTACTAAGGAACGACTAAAAAATAACTTATAACACTTTTCGATTTCTTTTGAATTTATACTTCGTTAAAAATACTCGCCATAGCCTTGCTATGTCTGCGTTTTTTGCCTCGTCTAAATCCAAAATAAATTCGAAACCTGTTACAACTTATTCTTTATTCATTCCTTAGCAGATTTTCTTAGTATTATAAAAAGATTAGGCTCGCTGTCTTAATAGCCGAACTAGAAAAGAGCGACTTACCCAGATTAGTGACCGAACTTTCCCAATCATACTAAGTACACTATAAACTAAATTTCTTCACATTTATGACGGCTTATTTTTCCAGTCTTCTTCGTTCCAAAATCGGGCTTCATAACTGGTTATGTTCCCAATTTTGCGCCTGCTTGTAGCAGACAAGCCTCGAATACTGAAAAAATAAGCGCGGTCAAAACACGAATTAATTTAATTTACAGTGTAT
>CALGLY010000419.1 GCA_937959095.1 uncultured Saprospiraceae bacterium | reverse complement strand
TGGTGGTGTTGGTTGTTCCGATGATAAGGCTAAGATAGGATTTTTGAAGGGATTCTGCTCTCGTAGAATGTTTTTTATTGAGTATCAATAAGCCATCCCACTATCCTCCAAATTCAAATTGCTAATATTTCGATAAATATCCGCCAGCGAAACTTCAGCTTCTAGAGTGTGTAAATGGATGTGTTTATCCAAGCCAAAAGCACTTGCAATATGCCACATATCAGCCTCCGCACGATACCAAGTCTACACTTTCGGGACGCTTTGCCACACCAACATATACTCCTGGAAAGAAGGCAAGACGCGATACAATTCAAACTTTTCGCCCTTATCGTAGATGCGCATAGATTTGGAAAGGACTTCTACTTTTAACTATGGATTGGTATTACTGAGTACCGTCGAGTTACCCCTCTACAAAATTGGGACTTTCGCAAAACATCAAACAAAGCATTAGGATAAACCTGTCTAAAACTTCACCACCTGCCGACTCTGCTGCAAGCCACCCGATTGCAAGCGCACCTGATACACGCCCGCAGGCAAGGCACTCATATCATAACGCACTTGGAGTTGCTGTGCTGTTTTTAGTTTTCGACTAAAAGGCGTAGCCACCAGTTTTCCACTACTACTAAAAACTTGAACAATGGTATAGCCTTGCGCCTCTATATCGAATTGCACCCAATCGCGGGTCGGATTCGGATAGGCGTTGATAATACTTTTTCCTGCTGCTTGATTTTGTTCGCGGGTAGAAGTGGACATACAAGGATTGTTCCCTATGATAGGCAAACTCTCATATTGATTGAATAGAATAGATTGCAAATCGCTATCATCCAAACAGAACCAATCACGCAATACGGTCGCATACATCGAACGGAAATCGAATTGCATGTCGAGATTATCCGCATAGGTTGCACCTGCTGGAATGAAAGGCGTATCACCCAACACGCCACCTTCTACGCCTTTCCCGAAGGCAAACATAGGCGCGGCTTCGCCATGATCCGTACCAAGGCTAAAGTTGGAAGTGATGCGTCGCCCAAATTCTGAGAACGTCAAACCTAGTACTCGCTCCGAAACGCCCAACGAATCAATATCGGTCATGAAGGCAGCGATGGATTCCGATAGCTCTCGCAATAAATTCGCGTGTTCGCCTTGGGTATGGTCATTCGCTACTACTTGATTGTCGTGTGTATCGAAGCCGCCAATGGAAACCGTATAAATGCGCGTCTTCAAGCCACCTGAAACCAAACGGGCTACAATAGCCAATTGCTCGGCTAGGTTACTTGCTGGGTAAGTCGTATTATTCGCACCTGCATTGTAGGCATTGGTCACGACCTCGCCATAGGCATTCGATTGTTGCTTCACGAGGCGGATATGCTCTAGCAATTCTCCTGCTGGCGTAGCAGGGGCAGGCTGATAAACGCCATCGACTAAGCGATAAAATTCGGAAGGATTTAAGACAGAAAGTCCCATGCCTGCGCCACTTCCTTGAAGGGTAAGCGACAAACGTGGCCCAATTTCGATAGACAACGGATCGGGCATTTGTTCATTCGGATAATCGACAGGGAAATTCGGATATTCATTTTCGAGATAACGCGCCGCCCAACCCGTGTACAAAATCTCGTCATGATCTGAGCCAGTCATCCAAATATCAGACGATCTGAAATGCGATAAATCTGGATTGGGGTAACCGACCGATTGCACGATTTTGACGAAACCCTCATTATATAAATTGCGAATACCTTGCATAGCAGGGTGCAGCGCGATATTATCCACACCATCTAGTTTCAGCAAGCTGTTTTCGGGCATAATGACATGCGGACGTGCTGCTGATAAATTACTATACTGGTCTATCGGAACGACCGTATTTAGTCCATCGTTTCCACCATCCAAGCGAATTAGTACGAGTACTTTATCGGTATCTACTAGGGATTGCTGCAAGAGATTGACCCAAGGAGAACTACCTATTTTACCTGCTCCTGAAAAAGGAATAAAATGCGGAATGATGGTAGCTGCGGCGGCTTTTTTTAGAAAGTTTCTTCTTTTCATGACTTAGGCTAATTGATATTCTTCTTGCTGGAAGAGCGTGTAAAAAAATGGTTTCAATCTATTCTCTACCGTTTCTCTAGCCATCGGATTATTAGGCTGTTGTAAATAGTCATTCCAAGCATTTGTCCAGTAAAAATCATTCTGTTGTCCTGATAATAGCACGGCTTTCAGTTGTCCGCTCAAAGTTGGGTTCACCGCCATTGGGTATTGCCATTGCAACATAAAGGCAATGAGTGCATTCGGATCTTCGGAGTTGGGTATCTGCTTCACCGTTTCTAGTACGTCTATTCGCGCTATGGAATGATCCGTTCCTATTCCAGACCAAAGCATCCAATCTATGAAGCCCATTCGGAAGGGTAAGGTGTTGGTTGTAATCCAATTTTTATCGAAAGTCGGTACTTGATAGTACGCTTGCCAGCCCGCTACATTCGGTGGATCGCCAATATCCTGGTCGAAAAGAAAACTCTGATAAACCACTGCTCCATTGTGTTCAAATCTACTTCGAAGCGCGCTTTTAGGCGGAATAACAGCATTAAAATCTCGATATAGAGACACAATGAAATCTATAGGACTTTTAATAACCGCGCCTCTTCGTAAGACATCAAAGAAGTGTTGGCTATTGAAAAGAGTTCTTAAAACAGGGAGAACTTCGTAGTCATTTTCCCGAAATATTGCTGCTAGTGGTTCTATGATTACCTCCTCCGTCCAAGCGTCTATTTCATGGTGTACAAAGAAGCGATAGAGTTTTCGGCACAAGAATAAAGCGCATTCTTCTTGCTCAAAAATCATATCTATCAATTGATCTATTTCGTAAGCACCAGCATTGGCTATGCCGCCATTTATCGTTCTATTTCCATAAAATGCGGAAAAAGTCTTGGGTTGTATATCGTGTGCATATTGATCAAAAACAATGCTATCTGCTTCATAATCTACACGCCAGCCCGTCATGATTCTAGCAGCGGCTTGCACATCGCCTTCTGTATAGCCTGCATTTGGGCCTTTCCCGATACAAAATAGCTCTTGCAATTCGCGTGCAAAATTTTCGTCGGGTGCATCTTTGTGATTGACTTGCCCATTCAAGTAATGCAGCATTCCAAAGTCAGTGCTTATTTCTCGGACTAAGGCTTTAAAATTGCCTAGCGCGTGTTTGCGGAGTATTTCCAAATGTCGATAACTCCAGTTGCCTTCGAAGACTTCAAAAAAGGCAATCGGAATGTGATTGTACCAAAACAAAATCATTTTCTCACTGATGGAACGCTCCTGCTCTATCATATTACCCAGCCACCATGCCTTGAGCGACCATATTCTGGAACTCTCTATTTCATTGTTAAAGGGGGCATTTATCCAAGTCTCTCCTAAAGGGACATCAGGATCGATATAACCTTCTTCATTATAATCATTGATTGGTAAGGAAGGTGGTGTGGAATCTTGCAAGAGCCTATCAACGACTTCAGGCAATGTCATCTGCTCAAAATCATTGAGGTCATCTAGCTTTGCTCCGAACAGCATTCGGCGCGAAAGATGAATCACTTGTTCGCGTCCCCAAGGCCCCTGATAAGGACTTAGGTCGCCATTCAGCATCGCTTCACTTTTCGTAGTTGCTTCTTTTTCGGAATGCGCTAAAAGTGTCGTATTTTCCATCGGGTTTAAAATTTTCTTGTGAAGATAGGAATATCTCTAGACATAATAAGAGTATGTTTAAATTTACGACCTAAAACTCTAATCATCCAACTCCTCCACCCGACTATCCGCCAAAGAATCCATAGC
>CALGLY010000418.1 GCA_937959095.1 uncultured Saprospiraceae bacterium | reverse complement strand
TATACTCAATTTTTGATTAAAAAAATATGACAGAACATAAACCAAAATCATTTTGGAGTCGCCCAGAAGGAGTGACAGGAATCCTATTTTTGATTCCCTTAGTAGCAGCAATGGGACTTGGGCTTGGAGCAATACTTCCTGTTATAGTAAGTGGTGGTACGGTGATGATTGTAGCTGCTTTGCTCGTGCTGGCGGCAGTTATTTTTATGCTACTCGATTCGCAAGCCCGCGCGCTGGTAAGCTATGGCTATAAAAGTATGATGCGCTGGATTACAAGCTTCTTTATTACTATTGATCCTATTGCTATCCTAAAAAATTATGTTGCCGATTTAAAATCGAATCTGCGAAATATGAATAAGCAGATTGGGAAATTGCGTGGTGAAATTCATAAACTACAAGAGTCCATTCACAAAAATAAAAAGCAAATACAAAGCGACCTAAAAGCCGCAAAACAAGCAAGAACAGACGAAGATAAAGCCCAAATGGTGCTAAAGAGTCGCAAAGCAGGACGCTTGCAAGATTCCAATCTTCGTTTAGATCAATTGCTGCAAAAAATGAATTTGCTACATCGTGTACTTACGCGGATGTATGAAAATTCTGAAATCCTGATAGAAGATATTAAAGATCAAGTAGAGATAAAGGAACAGGAACAAAAAGCAATTCATGCCAGCAATTCCGCTATGAAATCAGCGATGAGCGTTATTTCAGGCGATCCAGACAAGCGGGCGATGTTCGATAGAGCAATGGAAGCGATTACCGAAGATGTGAGTATGAAAGTAGGGGAGATAGAAAATTTCATGGATATGTCGGCTAAATTTATGGATTCCATAGATTTGCAGAATGGTGTTTTTGAAGAAGATGGCTTGAAGATGTTAGAGCAATGGGAGCAAGAAAGCATTTCGCTACTGCTTGGTGATGAAAAGGAACAACTCATTTTGCAATCGCTAGATGAAGACGAGCCGCTCGACTTGAATGCACCGATCAAAAAACCAGAACGTGCAGTGAATCATACAAATCAATACGATAGTTTTTTTGATTTTTAAACTTGTTGATTAGATAAGCCCAACGGGCTTAAGCGAATAATTTTTAATTTGTCAAACCTGCGTGTAGCAGGCAAGTACTCGATTTTACAAATTCTCAATTTTTAAAATAAGCAACAAAAAATGGCAAAACAACGACTGACTTTTTTCTCCCGTATGTTGATTACGCTGGCTATAGTAGCAGCACTATTTTTCGGAGGAAAATGGCTTATTGACAATACTGCCTTAGGCGATTTGGTCAATGCAGATAAGACAAATACAACACAGACGGATACGGCTGATGCAAGAGATAATAACTCGAACAACAGCGACAGAGCAAACACTAGAAACAATAATAGTGGTGGCGATGATATTGATGTTATTCGGATTGGTGTAGTGGATTGGGTAGGCTATGCAGGAGGTCAATACTTCAATGAAGGCTTCGAAGCAAGTACCGAATCTCGTTTCTACAAAGAATACGGAATCAAAGTAGATTTCAAAGTTATCAATGATCCAGAGGCTTCTTTAGCGGCCTGGAAACGTGGTGACATTGATCTGCATTGGTATACCTTGGATGCCTTCCCTACGATTTATGAAGGAATCAAAGACTATGATCCTGTAGTCCTTTTCCAAGCGGATTGGTCGCGTGGTGGAGATGCGATTGTAGCGCGTAGAGGCATCAATAAGGTAGCGGACTTGAAAGGTAAAAAAGTCGCGGTTACAGAGCGTACACCTTCACATTCCTTTCTACTTTGGTTGCTCGATGCGGGTGGCTTGACACAAGATGACATCGAAATCGTAGCCACTTCGGATGCGATTCAAGCAGGCGATTTCTTCAAGAGTCAGCGTGTAGATGCGGCAGTAACTTGGAGTCCTACCGATGAAGAGTGTGTAAATACTGTACCAGGCGCGCGTATTTTGGATAATACACGCAATGCGTCGCACATTATTGCAGATATTTTCTTTGCAAAGCGCGACTATGCGAAAAAGAACAAAGAAAACCTACAAAAACTCTATGATGGCTGGATGAAAGGTGCAGCAGAAATAGCAAGCAATAAAGCAAATAGAGCGAAAGCAAAGAAGATTTTAGCAGAAGGTTTAGGTTATACGCCAAACGATATTTTGCTTCAAAATGCACGTCATACGACACATGGTGATAATCTTAATTTCTTTGGTAGAAATACAGATTATAAAGGTGTAAAAGCAGATGCGCTTTATCGCCAAATGACGGATACCTACACGGAGTTGGGCTACATCAAAGGGCGTATTCCATCTTGGAGAGAGATCGCATTTCCAAATCTAGTGGATTATTCTAGCCTAAGTGGCGCGGAACATGAGGGAGAAGCATCAAAAATATTTGCGCCTATCACAGAGGTAGAAGGTGGCAAAAAAGAAGCGATTGCTAGCAAGCCTGTGAGTATCAGTTTCCGTTCAGGAGAGTTTCAATTGGATGAAAATGCGAAATACATCATTGATAAGGAATTCGTGGAAATTGCAAAAGCATTCGGTAGCGCACGTATTCGTATCGAAGGAAATACCGATAATGTAGGAAATCGGGCTAACAATGTCTCGCTATCCAAGAAGCGCGCGAACAGTGTTCGGGACTATTTGGTATCAGAGCATAGCATGGATTCAAATCGTTTTATCGTAAAAGGAAATGGTCCTGATAAGCCTGTGGCGGATAACTCTACTCCAAAGGGGAGAGCGGATAATCGTCGCACTGATTTTGAATTAGTAAGAGAGTAATTATTAGTGATGAGATATGAGTGATGAGTGAT
>CALGLY010000417.1 GCA_937959095.1 uncultured Saprospiraceae bacterium | reverse complement strand
ATGCGTTCTTTAGTGGGGCTAAAATTGAGATTATAGCCTCCTTTAGGTTCTGTCCAGCGCAATACCCAATCTCGAATGAATGCCATAAAGACGAGTGCACTAGCATGAATTCCTGGTGAATCATAGAAGATATCAACGGCTAAACCCATCACGAAACCAAGTAAAATAACCAAGTAACGCGGCGTTCGGAAGGGTAGAAGGAGTATAAAAAGTGGATATACCAATACCTGAAAGATACGAAGATACTCATGCCCAAGTGTCACTTGCTTAAACACGAATACTTGCAACAAGAGTAGCAAGAGAAATCGAAATACATTTGTTAATATCGCATTACTCATTCGTCGTAGTTGCTTCTAGTTTATCTTGTTCCTCTTTTCGTAGATTATTGACTACATATACATATTCCGTATTCACTAAATTCTCAATAAGCTCCACTCGAATTTCATGAAAATTGCTACTTGCTTCACTCCAGGCCGTATCCACTAGTCCTATCGTGATGCCTGTTGGGAACATGCTAGAAAAACCAGTTGTTTGTACTGTATCGCCTTTTTCTACTAGGGCATATTTAGGAATATCTTGGAGTCGCATATAACGTGGATCACGTCCTCGCCACACCAATGAACCAAAGAAGCCTGTACTCTGCACGGAAGCACTAATCTTAGCTTCTCGATGTAAGATAGGCATGACCTGAGCAAAGTGTTTCGAGACCTTTCGCACAATACCTACCACCCCTTTATCACTAATAACACCTGTGTTCGCTACAATACCACTATTTCCACCTCGATTAAGAGTAAAGGAATTATTATGCTGATGAACGGACTTATTAATGACTTTCGCCGCTACATACTCGTAATATTGATTGAATTTATCGTCGCGTACCGAGTCTTGTTCCAAAACTTGATTACTCTCCAGATTTTCGAGGCGCGTTCGCAGGCGCGCATTTTCATCTGCAAGGCTATCCGCTAAATTAGTAAGGTTGAAATAATCCTGCACATCACTGATTTGTTGGTAAGCATTTCCAGTAATGCGATTGGCAGAACTAATGAGGATAAGTCGTTGGTTCTCGTTGAAATTGACAATAAGAAAGAATGCAATTGCTTCAAGCAATAGGAATAGAAAAAAGGCACCGAATCTATTGAATAGAAGGTAGAGCGTTCGCATCGTAGCAAGGATTCTTTAATATGAGATGTGAGATTTTAAGATGTGAGATATGATATTCAAAATATATTTAAAGTCTCACATCTCCTATCTTAAAGTCTCCTATCTATTATTACACACTTTTCCTATCAATTAAGAAGGAGAAGCGATCGGTGTTTTTTAATGCAATTCCTGTTCCACGCACTACCGCTCTTAGCGGATCATCAGCAACATGTACAGGGAGGCGTACTTTTTGCGCTATACGTTTATCTAAGCCACGAAGCAATGCGCCACCACCAGTTAGATATAAGCCTGTACGATAAATATCGGCAGCTAATTCAGGTGGTGTAGATTCTAAGGCTTTCAGTACAGCATCTTCCATTTTTGAAATGGATTTATCTAAGCAAGCCGCTATTTCTACATGATTTATCGTAATTTGCTTCGGAATACCAGTCATCAAGTCTCTACCATTTACAGGATAATCATCTGGTGGATCAGGAAGATCAGTAGAAGCAGCTCCAACTTCAATTTTGATACGTTCGGCAGTCCGTTCTCCGATTAGGATATTGTGTTGCCGCTTCATATAGCTCATAATATCAGATGTGAATTCATCTCCTGCTATACGTATAGATTGATCGCATACAATACCCGAAAGTGCAATCACTGCAATTTCAGTTGTTCCACCTCCTATGTCGATTACCATATTTCCTACAGGCTCTTCCACATCTAAGCCGATTCCAAGTGCGGCAGCCATAGGTTCATGTATTAGGTAAGTTTCTTTGGAGTCCACATGATCGGCAGATTCAAAAACGGCACGCTTCTCCACTTCTGTAATACCAGAAGGGATACAAATTACCATTTTCAAGTGCGAGAAGAATTTTCTACGCCGTCCAATCATATTTATCATTCCCTCTATCATACTTTCTGCAGCCGTGAAGTCTGCAATAACACCGTCTTTCAACGGGCGAATAGTCTTGATATTATCATGGGTCTTTTCGTGCATTTGCATCGCTTTGCTGCCCACAGCTATCGTTTCGCCTGTTTTTCTATTAATGGCAACAATAGAGGGTTCATCCACTACTATTTTGCCGTCTTGTATGATGAGTGTATTGGCTGTGCCAAGATCAATTGCAAGTTCTTGTGTGAAAAAGCTAAACAGATTCATTAAATTTTTTCTCAATGTTTTTGAACAATACCCTCTGAACTAAATGCTGATTATTAATTCATGTCATTTAGTTTAAATCCAAATCAAAGTACTACGTTTTCAACTATTGTTCTCATAAAATACTTTTCTATTCTACGTAAGTTTAGAAAGTAAGTTTGGCTATTTCCTTCTTAAAATAAAATACAGAAGAAATAAATTTCTAATTTGATAAGCATCATTAGTTCAATGAATGGGTAGATGCTTACCTACAAAAATCATATAACTTCTCCATGTGGATTTATTTTTCCTGCTTACTAGTTGTATGTAACGGAATTTAATAAATCTAAAATTTATAAATTTAACTGCAAACACCATGTATAAATTATACAATGTAGGTGGTTTTTGCTAGTTGTTTGTACGTCACCTCTGATTGTGCGTGAATATACGCAGCTATTTTGGAGAAAATAGAATATTTCACCAGTTTTTAAACCGCAAAAGACGCTTTTTTTTATGGGAAAGAAAAGTAATATGTAAAACAGTTAAAAAAAAGTGTTTTTATAGGCCTTCGGCAAGTAAAATGGGTGGGACATTTCTTGCCTTAATTGTTCTCGACATCACCTACCACGACTTCCCACATATCTTCTTCCTTAAAGTATCGTTGCGCTAAATTTTGCAATTGCTGCGGCTGAATCGTTTGAATAGTATGTATTAAATCTTGAAAATAGCTAAGGGGTAAATTATCTAATACGAGTGCTTTTACTAATTCCGAAACATTGAATGGTCCATCAAGTCCATTTAGCAAAGTGCCCATCAAGTAGTTGCGTAACATTTGGAGTTCTTCTTGTTTTGGAAGGGTCTCTCGGATGATTTGCATCTCATTATAAATCTCTTTTAGCGTCGGTTTCAGGAAATTATTCCCAACTTCTGTGCCAATGTACATAAAGCCATCGTGCCGCATCGAATCGAGCGAGGAGTAAATGCCATAAGTATAGCCATTTTTTTCTCGAATATTCATCATCAATCTAGAACCAAAATAGCCACCAAATAGCGTACTCAAGACATACATTTCAGCATAGTCAGGATGCTGCCGATTGAAAAGCTTCCTTCCGATACGAATAGCGGATTGTGAGCGGTCAGGGTGTTTGATTTGGACTTTTCGTGGCTTTGCAGTAATAGATGGAAAAACTGACATAGGCAATTTTTCGCGTTTGGGTAATTGCCCTAAAAACTGCTCCAACAACTTTTCAATTGAGCCATCAATTTTACCACTCACTACAATTGTAGCATTGCCAGCATGAAATTGACGTTCAAAATGTCCCATCAAATCTTCGCGTTGCAATGCTTGAAAGGCTTCTGCATTGCTATTGTAGCCATAAGGATGTGTTTCACCATAGATGTATTCGGTCAGTTGGCGATAGGCGACCACATCTGCCCGACTTAAATCTAATTTTAGCCGCTGCTGATAGCGCATGAGCAGCGGCGTAAGTTCGTCTTCTGGAAAAGAGGGTTCTGTCAATATTTCAGCGACTAATGGCAGCAGGGTTTCAAAATGTTTAGTAAGCGTATAGAGGGTAAAAGAGGTACTATCTAAATTATAAGGCGTGCCGATGGATGCGCCATAAAAATCAAACAACTCTGCAATTTCCCCTCCTTTTCGATGGCGTGTTCCTTCTTTTAGCATAGTAGCCGTAGCACGAGATACCAATTGCTTTATCTCTTGTGGCCTACCAGCCTCAAAAATAACTTCCAGTTTTAGGATGTCTTGCGTCCCCATATTTACTTCATACACAGGAATCCCGTTCGATAAGTGGTATTTACGCACCTCGGGCAATTGTAAAGCTGTAATTTCGTGAATCTTGGGTGTCTGCTTTCTATCAAGCATATGTTTTATGTTCTAGCGTGAAGCTGCAATTATTTGATTTGTATTTCTTCAAATTTCTATAGAAGCGCAAAGGTATTTTTATTTGTGCATAATTTTCTATGAAAATATAGTAAACAAAGCTTAATTTTGGTTTTTGATTTGACGACTTTAGCAGATATTGGGTTTTCGTGTTCCTATATGCTCGAAAAACTAAAAATCTGAAAACATAATAATTATGAAGTTTAGCGTATCCTCCTCGGATTTATTGAAACAATTACAAATGGCTGGCGGCGT
>CALGLY010000416.1 GCA_937959095.1 uncultured Saprospiraceae bacterium | reverse complement strand
TGGGCCTTGTAGTAGTATCTTTGGGGACAATTTGATAGGACAAGGCGCACCCGACGGAGCTACTGTAGCAATACATATATCCGCGCAGAATATATCGTTTGCATCGCGTATTTTCACGTTATATGTACCAGCAGGAACATTCGTAAATACATTACTACTTTGGTAAGTCATGCCATCATCAATGGAATATTCGATATTGGTCGCGCCTTGTGCGTTGACTGTTATCGTGCCACCTTCACAAGCTTGTTCATCTACTACAATAATATCTGTAATAACAACTAGGCAGGAAATATTGAGTAAATAAACCGAGCCTGCTTCAGAAACCGTATTATTTCCATTACTATCTTCATCTTCCCAGGTCGCGCCTATCATAGCATTGGTGCCTGATATAGCAACACTGCCAAAGAGATCGAAATCAGCTCTATCAGGAGCTACTATTTTTTGGATTTGTTCCCAAGTACCGCTAGAGGAAAGGCTAAATAAATAAGCGGAACCCGATTCGCTTAAACTATTATTTCCATTGTTATCTTCATCTTCTTGGTCAGCCCCTATCAATAGACGACTACCTGATATGGAGACGCTTTGTCCAAACTTATCATTGGTAGCTCTATCACTTGCTGCTACTTTTTGCATTTCTGACCAAGTGCCACTACCATCGCGCTCAAAAACATAGGCTGCACCTGCGTTGATTAAGGAATTGCTACTTGTAGCATCGGTATCTTCATTACTCGTACCTACTAAGGCATAACTCCCTGATATGGATACACTACCTGCAAAATTGGCTTGTGTAGCTCGGTCGCTTGCTACCACTTTTTGTACTTCTACCCAAGTGCCACCACCATCGCGCTCAAAAATATAGGCCGCGCCTGCATCGCTTAATGAAGCACCACCACTTATATCGTTATCTTCTTGGTGCGCGCCCACTATGGCATAAGTACCATCAATGGCAACGCTTTCTCCAAAAATATCGCCAGCAGCACCATCACTTGCTTTTAGTTTTTGTATCTCTGTCCAAGTACCACCTGCATCGCGCTCAAAGATATAGGCGGCCCCCTTTCCATCGAGACCACCACTATTTGCATCATTTCTTGCCCCTACTAGCACATAATCACCTGAAATAGAAACACTCGCCCCGAATTGCTCAAAAGTGGCTCTATCATTAGCTACTATTTTTTGTACTTCTGTCCAAGCACCACTTGCATCGCGTTCAAAGATGTAGGCTGCACCTGCCCTAGAGATGGCATTGCTTCCACTTGCATCTAGGTCTTCATATCTTGCTCCTACAATAGCATAATTCCCTGAAATAGAAACCGCTCGCCCATAACTATTTGTACTAGAAGAAGTATTGGAAGGCGATAATTTTTGTGCTTGTAGCCAAGTTCCATTCGCATCTTGCTCAAAAATATAAGCATCACCTGAATTGAACAAATCCGTATGCCCACCAACTATGGCATAAGTACCAGAAATTGCTACTGCACTTCCGAAAAAGCGACTACTCGCTCGGTCAGCAGCTACGACTTTCTGCATATCCAAGGGATTACTGCTTAGGCTGCTACACAAATCACAAGCCTCTGCACTGGCTGTTATTGTAATAAGGCTCTGACTAGCAGGACAAATTGCATTAACTCTTGCCGAAACGATATAAGTACCAGGACTAAGATTGGTAAAATTTGGACTTGTTTGATAGTTACTCCCTCCGACAGCATATTCAAGAGGACTGCCTGATGGAAGTGTCGTCGCTGCTACCGTCAGATAAGCATCATTTGCTCCCGTACAGCTTTCATTAGCACTATTGATATTTGTAATCATTGTTTGTGGATAGATCGTTACATTTACAGGCTTTACGATTGTACAAGCATTGCCATCTTCCAATTCGATATAGTAAGTGCCACTACTAGCAATCATAGTAGGATCGCTTATAGGCATCGTCCGATTAGCATCGATATAATAGCTAAATGTACCTGCGATGCTGCCTGCGGTAATGGCTGCGTCTGTTAAATCTACAGTATTCGTGGCACAGGCTGCGGCAGGATCGGTGATAACAAGACTAGAGCCATCAATAATATGAGTTCTAATGGTTAAAGTAATTTGTGTTCGAGTAGCACTATCACAATAAAAACAGCTAGAACCAGTATAGAAAGTATAAGTGCCTGGAGTGTTGGGAACTACCATAGTACCCTCTTCTCCTGTTTGTCCAGTTGGATTAAAAGTCGCTCCTGTCCCTACTTGTGTACCACCTGTAGGTGCATCCCACCAAGTTACATCGGCAGTAGCAGTAGAACAAGCACTTATTGAGCCAGCACCAGTGCCAACAATGTTATAATCTTCTCCTATAGCGGAGGTCTGTTCATAAATTGCTATGTAGTAGCAAGTACCTGGATGTAAGGTGGCACTAAGCAAGCCTGAGGCATTGGTATCTGGTGCAGAAGTAGTTCCGCTGGATGCTAACAAATTGATAGAGCAATCACTTAAATCTGGTGGTGCTGTATATAGCATCAATAAGGTTTCCGCTGAAAAGTTCATAAAACCATATTCAAAGGTATAAGTACCACTTGCACCAACTTCTATAGGGTAAACCCTTCCTATTCGTCCAGCCGTTCCACCAGAACAAGCTATATTGCTAGCAACATCTGACAAATCACCTGCGATAACATGAGTAAGCGTATCGCTGAGTCCATCATAGAATGGGCAAGCAGGTGGGGGCGTAACAGCGAATTCCGGAATATCCTCGCCTCTACAAATGGAATAGTTAGAAGTAGTTGTAGTAGGCGGATCTACGGAACAATCGCCACAAACAGCCAATATTTGATTTATATCCATAAAATCTATAAATGGAAAATTAGGTTCACCATCAGGTATTGTACTGGTACCCTCATCATCAATAGGACACTTTAGCTTAAAAACTACCCCCTCCAATCCACCAGTACAATACTGGGCAATACTGGGACCATATGTATCGTAAAGATCTCGTTCTGAATCACAAGCAGACTTCATGGGTGCATTAGACTCCTGAATTCCAAGACTTTTAGCATATCCATAAAAATTCCAACGTTGAGCCATGAGCAAGCAGTTCGCACATTCATCTCCATCTTGTGCTGATAAGAATGTTGGGCAACTAAAAAAAAGACCAACTAATAAGAATAGTAGTAGCTTATTCATTTTTTTTATTTTTAGACCGATATTTATTAATGTGAATTGCCTAATCCTGCTAGTGAAGATAGGGTGTTTCTTAATACGCAGTAGCGAAATTCGGTGAGTGGTAGCAGGGTTTCGGTGAGTGGTAAAAAAAGATGTGGAGGGACAAGAATTAATCCATTCTTGAAAGAAGAATAGGATTTTTCTGATAAAAATAAACAGGTGTTTCCACCTTTCGCTTTGTCTCTACTGTGGTGATTATTTTGACAAAATGGCTTGTATTGCTGTCATTAGGATAAGACATAAATCATACAAAGTTTATCTGCCAATGGGGAATTGGCAGATAAGAGCAGAGAGCAGAGACCATTTTATTGAGAGAACAGAGACTTTAAATTATACGTCTTAGTATTATTTTCTCTATTCTCTCAATAAAATGGTCTCTATTCTCTGCTCTACTGAATAGTTACTAGCTCCCTTTCTTAAACCCAATTCCACGCTTCGCAAAGACACTATCATCATGCGAGAGCTTAAAGCTTTCAACATCTTCTAAGGTCAATAGATGCAGCTGTGCTTTGCGTTTTGATTCAGAAAGTGCTGCTAGGCGCAGATTTTGATTCTTTATGGCTTCCGTTACAACTTGGCGCACCGTGCGGGCATTGCCAAAGTATTTATCCCGAAACTCATGCAAGAATTTCAAATACTTCGTCATATATGCTGATGCTTCTTCGGTGAGTTCCATTTCTTTCTCACCAAGCATAAATTTGAAAATATCGAGCAAATCGTTAGGCTCATAATCTTCAAATTTCAATATCTTATCGAAACGCGAATTTAAGCCTGGATTAGCTTTCAGGA
>CALGLY010000415.1 GCA_937959095.1 uncultured Saprospiraceae bacterium | reverse complement strand
AGATTTTGTTGTATCTCCTATTAGCTCGACTTTAGCCTTTTGCTAAAGTCGAGCTAAGCTCACTCACTCCTATAGTCCATATTTATCAATCAAATAAACCAAACTCGTCATCGCAGCCGTACCGAGTTCCAACTCTCGCTTATTCACGGCATCTATCCGATCAATCGAAGTGTGATGATAATCAAAATAGCGTTGCGAATCGGGACGGAAACCAAAGAGCAAGCCTTGTTGTGGTTTTAGGTAGCGAATATCTGCACCAGAGCCCCCTTTCTCAAAATGAAGTCCATAAGGTTCTAGCAGCGGCAACCATTCCACTGCTTTTTTGTAGCGTTTCGTGAAGACCTTTTCATCGCCATCCGCAGAGAAACCGCGCGGTGTGAAACCACCTGCATCCGATTCAATAGCAGCTAAGTGGAATTCCTTCTTTTCATCTGATATTTTGCTGTAAGCCTGTGCGCCAGCCTGTCCATTTTCTTCATTCATAAATAGCACGCAGCGAATCGTACGCTTCGGCTTATACTTCATGCGCTTCAAAATTTGAAGCACATCCATGGACTGTACGCAGCCTGTGCCATCATCGTGTGCGCCTTGTCCCAAGTCCCAAGAGTCGAGGTGTCCGCCCACAAGGATGATTTCATTGGGGAATTCACTACCTCTTATTTCACCGATTACATTGTGCGAAGGCTTAGGCGAAAGATTGGCACAAGATGTTTTGATATAGACCTGAACCGCTTCTTTCTCCAATAAATCACTCAACAATTCTGCATGATTGGTGCTAATGGCTACCGCAGGAATGTTTTTATCGTCCTCTTCATAAGCCGTGCTACCAGTATGCGGATAGTCATCGAGGCGCGTAGTCATCGAGCGGACTAAAGCGGCTACTGCGCCATGTTTTGCCGCGTTTCTTGGGCCTGCAAAGCGTTGGTCTACTGCACCGCCATAAGCAGAAAAAGTAGTAATCTGTGTAGGATCCATCGGACGATTGAAGAACACAATCTTACCATCCAATCCCGCTTTTCCTAGTTTTTCTACTTCATCGAGACTTTGTACTTCCACCACTTCCGCAGTGATACCGTGCTTGTCTGTTCCTATCGAATTGCCTAGTGCTGTAGCATTCAGTTCCAAACTCCCAATGGCACTAGAATTGACGATACGCACTTGTTCTTTTTCTCCACGCACCCAATGTGGCACGATACAAGGCTGCAAATAGACCGCATCCAAACCGAGCAATTCCAATTCTTGGCGGGTATATTCTACCGCAGCCGCTGCTTGTGGAGAACCACTCAATCGACCTCCAATATTGGTAGTGAGCGACTTTAGCCAAGGATAGGACGCTCCTTCTGTGAGAGCCGTATTATAGATTTCCTTTATGAAAAGGGCATCAGCATCGCTTTGCCCAAAAGATAAGAATGTGCTAGAAAAGCAACAAAAAAGTATAATAAAAAGGCGCATAATGTGACGTTTGAAAGTTAATAAATATGTTAAGTTTAAAAAAGATTAACATATTCTATTTTAGAGTAAAATTTTATAGAAAAAGAATTTTGCAAAAGAAAAACAACTTAAAGTCCTTTATTCAAAATATTATTGCAATATACCTGCCTTACAATTTTATATACTAGCTTTTTTAAATTGACCAAATAGTATTTAGATATTGTAATTAAACTCCAAACAGAATTTGGATATTTTTGTCCACTTAATATCTGGTAGTATATTTGCGAAAGTTATTCGTGTGACCTCAAAACCTAATATTTAAGATACATATCTTAAATATAAAGAATAATTTGGTTTTATTTGGTTAGGGCTGAGGTAGTGCTAGTGGTGGTACTACCTCTTTTTTTATACTTTTTTTTGAAAATGCTTATGATTTTTGTGACAAAAAAAATTGAATAAAACAAACTTTGCGATTTTTGAAAAAATCATTTCTTCAAAAAATCATCCGTGAAATGCGCGCGATGCTTTTCCTGCGCGAAATGTTCCGCATTGAAGACTTTTGATTCCCCTCTTGGTATAGATAAGGATTGCCATTCCTTTCCACGAAGCATTTTTCCAATAAAAACAATTTGCCCTACATGATAGGCATAATGCGAGGCTTGCCGATTAATCGCTTCCGTGACCGTGTGTCCTTGATTGCGAATATAAACGGTATCGCTCAAATTTTCCTCCTGTAGTGGATTTATGGCATCAAAAAGACATTGCCATCCTGTATTCCATTTCTCTAGCAGTTCTTCCCGTGTCTTTATATCTGCGTCAAATTCTGTATCTCGATTGCGCCATTCTTTTTCACCATCGCTCGTCAGAAAATCCGTCCAACGCGATAGCATATTTCCCCACATATGTCGCACAATGATGCCAATGCTATTACTTTCTTCATTGAATTGCCAAAAGAGCTGTTCGTCAGAAAGCTGCTCAAAGGTTTGCGTACCAAGTAGTTTATAATATTCAAATTGCTTGCGGATGCTTTCTAGATAAAAGGTGCTTTTCATCGCTTTTATTTTAAGGCAACGTAAGTCCTAGTGATTTGTCAAGTATGAAATGAGGAGTAATCATTGGTCGGTCTTTTTCCACTACTCTTCGTTACAAAATTCGGTTTCATAAGCCGTTATGTTCCAAATTTTGCGCCTAGATTAGCAAAAAAACACGCGCAAGCTACCCGCTCATACTTGCCAAAGCACTAGGACATAAATATCCTAACATTTAGACGGTCTCTTTTTTCTTTGTCCACGAAATTGCTTCGAGAACGTAAAGTTTATCTGAAATATAGGATAATTTCTTAGGGATTTCGTTTTTACGTTTCATCTTCTTTACAAAAAATCTACTTTTGCACGAAATAAAATACTTGATCGAAATCACTCAACAATGAAACATCTTTTACTTGCACTACTTACCCTTTCTATAAACCTTTCTTTAATAGCCCAAAGTCTCGATGAAATTCCTACTTCCATTTATGATACGAAAAAAATAACAGGCAAAAGCCCAACTATAGATGGTCTGCTAGATGATGAAAGCTGGAAAAGCGTAGCTTGGAGTGGGGAATACACACAGCACCAACCCGAATTCGGGATCGCTCCTTTACAACAAACCAGCTTCAAGGTACTCTACGATGATGAAAATCTCTATCTAGCCTATCGCTGTTTCGATACCGAACCAGACAAAATAGTAAAGCGCATGAGTCGTCGCGATGGTTTTGATGGCGATTGGGTGGAAATAAACATTGATAGCTACTTTGATAAACGTACTGCATTCTCGTTCACCATTTCTGCATCGGGAGTACGTGGCGATGAATTCGTATCGAATGATGGACAAAATTGGGATACGAGCTGGAATCCGATTTGGTTTTCCAAAACCAATGTAGACGATAAAGGCTGGACAGCAGAAATGAGAATCCCATTGAGTCAACTCCGCTATGCCGACAAAGAAGAACAAGTGTGGGGGCTGCAAAGCACACGTCGTATTTTCAGAAATGAGGAACGTTCTACTTGGCAACCTATTCCACAAAATGCAGGCGTGTGGGTGAGTGCCTTCGGAGAATTGCGCGGCTTGAAAGGGTTAAAAACACAAAAGCAAATCGAGATTCAACCTTATGTGGTAGCACAACTAGAAAACTCGGAAGCCATAGAAGGCAATCCTTATGCTACGGGTTCGGATACACGCCTTTCGGGTGGTGTGGATGGAAAAATAGGCATCACCAGCGACTTGGTTTTAGACTTTACTATCAATCCCGATTTTGGGCAAGTAGAAGCCGATCCTTCGGTGGTGGCTTTGGATGGTTTTCAGGTCTTTTTCTCGGAACGTCGCCCGTTTTTTATCGAGAATCGAAATATTTTTGATTACTCGATAGCAGAACGAAACAATAATAATACCCTCTTTTACTCGCGTCGTATTGGCGGCAACCCGAATGGCCATCCTAGTTTAGAAGATGGAGAATATGCCGATGTACCATCCAATACTTCGATACTAGGTGCGGCAAAATTTAGTGGCAAAACCACCAAAGGACTTTCTATCGGCTTGTTGGAAAGTGTAACCGCTAAGGAGTACGCTACTATTGACAACAATGGAGAAGAACGCGAAGAACTCATCGAGCCACTCACGAGCTATGCGGTCACGCGCTTGCAGCAGGATTTTAATGAAGGAAATACCTACGTAGGCGGCATGCTGACGGCTACCAATCGCGCATTGGAAGGTACAGGATTGGACTTTCTCCATAAATCTGCTTACTCGGGTGGCTTGGATTTTAGACATCGTTGGGGAACAGCGCAGTGGGTCGTATCTGGACGCACCTTATTTAGTCAAGTGAATGGAAGCGAAACGGCTATTTTGAATACGCAAAAAAGCCTCACACATAACTTCCAACGTCCCGATGCAAGTCATCTTTCAGTAGATGAAAATGCGCGCTCGCTTGCTGGAAATGCTGGCGCACTACGTGTAGCGAAAACAGGTGGTAACCTCAATTATGATGTAGACTTCAATTGGCGAACACCAGGTTTTGAAACGAATGATGTGGGCTTTCTTCGGAATGCAGATGAAATAAATACATCCGGCGGCATAAGATACAGCATTGTGAAACCCTTTTCTGCTTTTCGAACGATGGCTTTTGGTGCACGCACGAGCGCACGTTGGGACTTTGGCGGGCAACACCTCTATCAAAATGCGAGCTTAGAACACTATATGGAGTTCAAGAATTATTGGACAGTTTTCACAAGTATTTTTAGCGAATTGCGCGATTTATCTAACTATGCACTACGGGGTGGGCCTACCTTGCGCTTAGATAGAGCCTTGGGTTGGTCAGGTTTCTTCAGTAGCAATCAGCGCAAAAAAATCTTTTTTGGAGCAAATTGGACGCTTGGAAATGCAGAGCGAGAAGCGGTGAAATTTCGTATTATTGGTTTGAACGCAACTATTCAGCCAACCAATGCGCTTAATATTAGCTTGAGTCCTAATTTAGTACATATTCGTAGGCAATTGCAGTATGTGGACATTCTTGATTTTCAAGATAAGGAAACCTATCTTATGGGGAGTCTCGATCAACATACCCTTAGTATGACAGCACGTTTAAACTATAACATTACCCCCGACCTCACGATTCAATACTATGGGCAGCCTTTCATTTCGCGCGGACGCTACTCTACGTTCAAACACATTGTCAATCCGTTGGAAAAGCGCATCGAAGATCGTTTTGAGTTACTTAATACCGAGTTTTTTGATGGCGGCTATGCTATTGATCACACGGGCGACGGCATCACTGACTATTCTATTGGCGATCCTGATTTTAATTTCATTCAGTTTCGTTCCAATTTAGTAGCCCGTTGGGAATATGTGCCTGGTTCGGAATTGTACTTGGTATGGTCTCAAGGCACAACTGCTTTCGGCAATCCTGCGGATGATTTATTGCCAAGCTTAGGCGATAATTTATTTTCGGAAAAAGCGACGAATATCTTTTTGTTGAAGTGGACTTATCGCTTTTTGTTGTAATTTGTAAAGGAGTTCAGGAGTAAGATTTATTGTTATTACTCAGAGATATGGTCACTAAGCCCAACGGGCTTGCATCATCCCGACAACTATACGGGACAAGTGAAACTTGATGCACAAAAGTAAAACATCGTCTAGCCCTGAATGGGCGAAATCAATATTTTGTACTAGATTTCGCCCATTCAGGGCTACAGTAGGTTACTGAAAATAACGTTGAGTGTTACTCAACGTTAATGATTGAAGCCCGTTGGGCTTAAGCTTAGTAGTAACCACTTACTATTCATCAAAAAAAATAGCTTGAAAGAAATAGCTTTACTCGGTCCTGTCTATCCCTTACGAGGAGGATTAGCGGCTTTCAATGAACGCCTCGCACAAGCACTGCAAGCCCAAGGCTATCAGGTGACGATGCATACCTTTTCGTTGCAGTATCCTAATTTTTTATTCCCTGGAAAAACACAATATTCCGAAGATCCTGCACCAGATGATTTAAAGATTGAAGTCCTAATGAACTCCATCAATCCGATCAATTGGCAACAAGCAGGAAACCGAATCGCCCATACTAAACCCGATATTGTAATTTGTGCGTTTTGGTTACCCTTTATGGCACCTTGTCTTGGTACTATTTGTCGCATTGTCCGTCGTAAAGCAGGAGCGCGCATTGTGGGCTTGGTACATAATATCATTCCACATGAACATCGCATAGGCGATGAAACCTTAGCTAATTATTTCGTAAAATCATCGGATGCTTTTTTGGTGCTATCCGAATCGGTAGGAGATGACTTGAGGAAAATGGATGAGCAAAAGTCAATCGTTCATGCAGCTCACCCTATTTATGATAGCTATGGCGAACTCGTAGAAAAGCAGCTTGCCCGAAAACATTTACAATTAGAAGCAGATCGAAAATACATCTTATTCTTTGGTTTCATTCGAGCCTACAAAGGTTTGGATTTGCTGATAGATGCGATGCGCGATGCTAGAATTCGGGAACTCGGCATCAAACTAATTGTAGCAGGCGAATTTTATGGAGGCGAAGAAACGTATCAGCAGCAAATAGACGAAGCAGGTGTTCGGAAATCCTTAATTCTGCATACCAAATTCATTGCCAATGATGAAGTACGCTATTACTTTGGGGCAGCAGACTTAGTGGTGCAGTCCTACAAAACGGCTACACAAAGCGGCATTTCGCAATTAGCCTATCATTTTGAAAAACCAATGGTCGTCACCAAAGTAGGCGGCTTACCAGAAATCGTACCTCACGAAAAAGCGGGCTATGTCACGGAGGTAGATGCTGGTTCAATCGCGAATGCAATCGTCCAATTTTATAAAGAGAATAAAGAAGCAGACTTTATAAAAGGCGTGCAAGAGGGCAAAAAACGTTTTTCTTGGGAAATGCTGGTGGAGCGGTTGGAGGAGCTTTTTTGAGGGAAATTTTTAAAAAGGCGGATGCACCCCATATGCAGATAACGCTGCTCGTAAATTTATAGCTTCAACACGATTCATTTTCAAGCAAGTAATCGTAGCTCTGCCAATTGCACTAATGCCAATAATCGTCAAAAAATCAGAACTCCACATAAAATGGTCTGTCCATTCATCTTCTCTTGGGTGATATAGTCGTGCCGTTTCTTTGGAAAGAGGATCGAAAGCAGTCGTTTTATTATACTTACAATTATTGCAATGTTGGCAAGCAAGCGCGAGGTTTTCAACAGCATTTGTGCCGTCAGCAATCAATGGAATAATATGTTCGATAGCAAAAGGATGAAAAGCAAATGTGCTTAATGCAAGACAATATTCGCAACAGTCCTTCGCTCGTTCCCGCACTAATTGTTTTATAGTTTTGGAGAGATAACTTCTAGCCATTTGCAGGGGGTTGTAGGTCGAGTTGTTGCATTAATTGCAAAAGGGGTACTTGTTTTACCTCTGAAAGCGCGCCTAATAATTGTACTCGTTTTACGCGCAAAATTTCTTCTGCTTTGATAAGCGCATCAAGTTCTTTTTTCTCGCTATTTTTTATAGAGTTATTATCGCGTTTGCTTATCAATATTTGGAAACGTTCCCAATCTTTTTCAGATAGTACACATTCTGTATTTAATTGCTGCAAAAGGGCTAATTCTAATTGGCTTTGTTGCTTCTCTTGTTTTATGGATAGAGCAATTTGAAGTTGTTGCTTAATAGACAATAAAGATTCAACATCAGAGAGGTCGAATAGGAGTTTTACAATATCGTGCCGTATTTGATTTGCTACTTCCATGCGTTTGCTTTGTGCAAAAATAGGAGTTTTAATAATAAGTTGCTTGACATTTTTTTTGAAGTAAGCTAACAGTCTTCAAGAAATGAGGAGAAAAAACAACGAATAAGCCAAAACCTATCCGTTGTTTACTATAATTTTACACCAATTCCATCACCTCCACGTGTTGCAAATTTTCAATTGCAAAATTCAAAAAGTTAGGAATAATGGTTTGGTTTGTCTTTTCTATTTTAGAAGGATCTTTTAGGTCGCGAATCATGCTTTGGTACTTTTCTTCTCCATGTTCCTCGATGATGCCTTGCTTGCGTTTTTTATCCTGAAAATGTATTAGCATTCCGTCTGCATCTGCTTCTGGATGAAACTGCACGGCTACCAATTCTTCCGAAAAACGCATACCCATCATAGCACGCTCTAGTGCCACATGAGGGCGTATTTTTTCTAAGGTAATAATGGATGCACCCATTTCTTCAATGCGCTCCTGATTTGGTTGAATGAATTGATAATCTCTGAAATCTGCTACACAAAAAGGATTGTCTAAGCCCTCGAAGATAGGATCAATAAGTCCCATCTCTGTCTGATGTACTGGAAATGTACCAAAAGACATAGACTTTCGCTTCGTGATGCGCCCTAGCTCAAAGTGGTGACAAGCCATTTGGAAAGAATGGCAGATGAAGAAGCCATATTTTTTCGGGTAATTTGCTTGTGCATTCCAGTTCCAAATGCTATCCAACCAATTATAATACTTGGCATCCCATATCCCATCGCCTTCTAGTGGATCTCCAGGGCCTCCTGTGGAAATGAATACATCAAAATCTTTAACATTCGGAACGGCTGCTTTGCCGCGTACATCAAAAACAGTCGTATCAAAAACGGTTTCGTAACGCGCTACGATTTCCTGAATGCAACGCATCCCTTGGTTGGATACGCCATTGTACATGTCTAATATTGCTAGACGAAGTTTCCTTTTCATAGTATCTTTTTCAAAGACAGTCAAACCTAGCCTACTTGTTAAGCGGCTAGTGCATCAACTCATAAATATCATTCAGTTTTATTCGCTTCTTTTCCTGATTTTTATCGTTGTTCGTTAGTTGTATAACCAGTTATGCGCCTTCCTCACGCCTCAAAAATCCGAAAAATAAGACTGCCTAAAACTTGAA